>JACQOC010000049.1 GCA_016202785.1 Candidatus Aenigmatarchaeota archaeon | reverse complement strand
GGCTGGCCGCAGACGGGAAGCCTTCGCACCGGCTGGAATCAGGCCGGCGGCAGCTGTCCTTGCCCGGATCCTTAATGTCGGCGCAGTTATAGCCGGCAACCGTCAAATTGCTGATCAGTTGCTTGGTGGTGTTGACATACTGCTCCATGAAGGCTGAGGCGGTCAAGGAAAGCGCATGCTGCACCTCGGCTGCGGTGGGGGTGGTGGGCGCGTTGTTGCACACCCAGTAGCGGGCCGGCAGCGTGCTGCCGCCCTGCTCCGCGACCAGCAGGGATGCGCCGTCCGAAGAAAAGACCAAATCCTGGGCCAAGAAGCGCTTCGCCTCTTCCAGCTGCGCGAACGGCTTGCCGATTTCAGCCGTCTGCCGGATGGATTCCGACTGCTTGCTGCCCACACCAGCCTGGTAGATGAGCATGCCGACGGCAAAAGCAATGCCGAAGAACGCGATCAGGCCGATCACCGCAATGTCGAGGCCGCGCATACATAATGTTTCCGGCGCCGCATAAATAAGCCGCGGCTTAAATTGCGGCTGCTGCAACAATTAACATGCCGGCTTTCCATGTGGTTGCGCTTGCCATACTTGCCATAGTTGGCATCGCTGCCATGTTCATGGTGCTGGCCCCTTTGGAAAAAAGCTTCATCGGCCCGGTTGCCTGCCGGCTGTACCAGACCGCTGCCGGTGCGCTATCCCTGTCGGCCGCGTCCTTGCCCGACTTCTGCTCCGCGGCCAGAAGCACGGAGCGCATACCGCTGAAGGCGGCCAGCGCTGGCGAACTGGCCGAGATGCTGGCTAAGTATGTGGAACAGTGCTGGCAGAAAGGCGATAATGGCAATTATGGAAGGACGTTCATCTGTTACGAACTGTACTCGGAGCAGAGTGCCGATGAGGCGGCAATCACGGCCATTATGGCACGGAATGGCCTGTGCGACCGGCTGCCCAACAACTTCCTTGATTACGGCAAGCAGAATATCGCCTGCGGCAGCGAGAACCGCATTTTCTGGGAGCCGGAGAACGCCACTAAGACAATTATAATAAAATACGACGCCTTTTTCAAAAGGCTGCATGTCGCATGAGCATGAAAGGCATGGAAATGGAGACGGTAGCCATGGTCATCATCGCGCTCGTGGTGGTGGCGGTAGGGGCGATGATAATTTTAAGCCTGTGGTGAATAATAATGGTGCGGAAGAAGCTTGCCCTGCTGGTCGCAGCGGTCATTGGCATAGTCCTCATTCAATCTTTCGCCATCGACGCGCAAGAAAACTTGCCGCAGCGCGTGGCTGACGGCATCACCAACATCGTCTCCGGCATCTTCTCCAGCACCGGCATCGACGTCTGCGCGAAGCTCAACTTCCAGCAAATAAATTACGACGAGTTCCTGCAGCTGCTGCAGGCCATGCGCGCCGGCAACTGCAAGGAATCTTTTATAACCCTGGACTTCGGCATAGATAGTTCTGGCCTGCAGGAAGCCGGCCAGCGCACCGGTTTTGCTGCCGCATTCTTCGACCGGCAGAAAAGAAGTTATGGCGGCAACCTGCTGGTCGGGGTAAGCCCGACCAATTCCTTCCGCATCGGCGACAGCATCAAGCTCAGCGTGCAAGGAGCGGACGGCACTAGGGAACAGGACGTGATAGCGGAAATAACCCTGCGCGGCTGCAACCCGTCTCCTGACAGCGTCTGCGACGTAGGCTGCGCGTTCAAGCCCGGGATATGCGACCCGGACTGCAAGCCGGACGACCAGAACAACCTGGCGGGCATCTGCGACATCGATTGCGTCGACCGCAACCAGGACGGCAAGGTAAACTCTGGTGACCTTCAGCCGGCCAAGGGCTGCTTCTACGACTGCTACAACCAGTTCAGCGATCCGAATCGAGCGTACGACCCCAACTGCGTCGAACGCTTTGGCAACACCCTGGACGGCATCTGCGACCCGGACAGTAGTGCCATAGAAGACGGCGTGTGCGACCTGGACTGCGGCCAAACCGACGGCATCTGCGACCCGGAATGTTCCGGCGATTTGGACTGCGCGGCCTGCGACGGCATTGCCAACGGCGTCTGCCTGCCCAAATGCAAAGCGGATGCCAGCTACCCAGAAAATGACGTCGACTGCAAGGTGGCATGCGCCGGCACCCAAGAATGCCCAAGCGTGGACCGTAACTTCTTCTGGCCGAACGACACCATCTGCAACCAGGACCGGGGCGAAAGGTGCGATTCGCCGGACTGCCCGGCAGCGGGATCGACGTGCGAAAGCCTCAGCGGCGGGGCAAGAACGTGTTTGCCGGCGGCGCCAGACGCCGACGACTTCGGCTGTGCCGCCACCAACCGCAGCCAAGGGGAAGTTTGCTTTGATACCAGGCAATGCCAGCAAAGCCTGTTCTGCAGCACCGGCCGCTGCTGCCCAAGGGGTACCATCTGGGATGGCCAACAATGCCAAGCAACTGAAATATTGGACTGGGTGTTCGTGCCGATCGGCGTTGGTGCTGACCAAGAAGGTGTTTACCGCAAACAGATTGATGACGCTTTCAGCGTGTTTGTCAGAGATAGTCCGCTGAACAAGTGCTCGAACCTTGACCTGGCGGCAAAGAAATATGTCATCAAGCCCGGGGTATGCCAGACAACGACCTGCCGCGACTTGTGTTCTGACTGCATCAATGTGGGCCGCGAATGCCTAAAGTTGGCCAATTTGGATGGGGAAAAATGCCAGCAAGGGGAAACTTGCTTAGACAAAGTCTATGATTTGTTCTCTGTCATAGTGCCGAAAGGCGGTTCGTTATACGGTTGTGCTGGCGCCATTCCGAATGACGGCTCAGCCAACCACCTGAATGCGCAAATTGGGGCCGGTACTATTGTGCATGAAACCGGTCATGATTTCGGGCTGTACCATCTGACTAACCCTGAACCGATTTGTATTCTTCCATCTGGACCGTGCCAGGGGGCGAACGCCAAAGACTGTAACAAAGGACGACTGCACATGACTTATTGCATGACGGAGAGAACAGGTTTCGGCGATTACGGTTACTACTATATGGAAAATGGAATAGATAAGGACGGCAAGCAATATTTCAGTGGCTACAAAAGCATGAGCAAGTTCTTGGCGGCATGCAAATGAAAAAAATTATGGCATTGTGCGCAGCGATTATGGTGGTTGGCGTGGCGGCAGCTGAAAATTTTGCCGAAGGAATCGAACAAATTTTCATAGTGGAAGCCACCCTTTTCCGCGACGGCAGCGCCGAGTTGAAGCAACTTTCCATAGCAGATGGCGTGCCTAACACTCGTGCTTCAGAACCAGGCGATTATGAGATCCGCTTGGTATCAAATTCCGGTATATTGCTGACTTCGGACATTTCTTCTTCCTTCACAGCTTATGAGGAATTCCTGGTACCATGTGAAGAGCTTGGTATGCCTCCCGAAGCCGGTTTTGACGGCATGTGCCTGACTGACAAAGAGCGGCAGCTGGAAAGCGTCGAGAAGTTCCTTAGGTTGCCGTATTTCGCGGCGGCCGAAAAACTGGAATTTACTTACCGAGGCAAACTGATGGCATCCATCGACATGCCGGCCTTGCTGTGCAAAGCCGACGGGACATGTAGCGATTATTGCCGATTAAAAGGCGATGCGGACTGCCCGGCAAGGCCATCGCAGCCGGCCAAGAAAGAAAGCGGCTTTCCGGCAGAATTGGCCCTAGTTGTCGTAGTTCTGGCTATCGTGCTGGCCCTGCTGGCGCTTCGGCGCAGCAGAAACCAGCAAGAGCAGGCCATATGAAAGCGGCCGTCGAAACCCTTGAAGAGTTCGTGATGGTCATCGCTGCCTTCGGACTGGCGATACTTCTGCTTTCCATATTGTTCGGAACCGTGCCGAGGGAACGCGATTTGGAACTATCGGGCAATAAGGGCCAGGTGTCGAAGCAGCTGGCCGATTTGGCGGCAGAATGTTTTCAGAAGCACCGTAACGGCCTTGACCCCAATTCGGACGTCTGCTTCATCGTTTCCATGGCTAGCCAAGCAGCAATAGGCGAGAGCGACATCACCATGCACCTGCCATGCCTGGACATGCCGAACAGCGATTGCATCGGCTGCAGCGCCTGCACCTCCGGCCGCTTCGCCAGCAGCGACACGCTGAGTGTGCGCAACCTAAGGGCGGCCGGCCTGGCAAAGGTCTCCTATTCCGGCGCCAAGCGCGCCGTGGAAATAGCCGGTTTGGGTTGCTCTTCAGATGCGGACTGTAGCGACTTCAACGCCTGCACCGCTGACGAGTGCGTCAACCCCGGCACCGAAGGCTCGTTCTGCCGCTCCACCAAGGACTGCGCGGCCTGCAACGGGCCGGGCGTAATCGGCTCGGATTGGTGCGACATCTGCTACACTGACGAACAGCTGGCCTGCACCGACGGCATCGATAACGATTGCAACGGCCAGGCCGACAGCCAGGATAATGCGTGCAACACTTCTGTCCCGCCGCGCAAGCGGCCGCAGGACGCGATGAACGTGTTCATCGTCGCGCTCAACTACCAGCAGGGCGAAATCGACGACTTCAAGGCCGTTGCCAACAAATGGATCGACAAATGGGTCAAGGTCAGCCCTTTCAAGGAGTGTGCGGAGCCAAGGTCAAGGATCAACGCTTACTACGTGGAACCGAAAGACTGCGACACTACATGCAGGTTTGCCGCCAGTAATGTGGACCTTGGCTGCCCGAAAAACGACCCAACCGATTGCATAAACGTGGCATACAAGTGCGCGACGCAAAGCCCGGAGTACCAGGCCATACCCAGAAGCGAGCGCATCCAAGTCATTGGCCTGTCCAAATCCGGCTTGGGCATCCTTGGCGGCTATGCCTGCCAGACCAACCCGTGGACGGCCGTAGCTGATTCCGGCCAGTGGGAGGCAACCTTGCAGGAAATTACCCATTCCCTGGGCATTTGGTGCCACACCTGCGGCCAGTGCGGCGAGCAGACGATAAAGGGCGCAGAGCTGTGCGGGCAGGGCCAGTATTCATTCCTAGACCAGGGTTGTTTCCCGGGCGACATCATGGACTATTGTCCAAACTCATCCCCAGACTTCGAAACTTTCAGCCCCAAAGTTTATGCGTACCTGAAAGAAAAGTTAAAGACGTGGCTGGAGGGGTGCGGATGAGGTATTTGGCTACCATCGCTTTGGCCTTGCTGGTGCCGGCCGCGGCGGCAGAGAAGGTGATGGTTTTCGAGGTCCGCATCTGGCCGAACGGCCTTGCGGAAATCGGCCAGGTTGACGTCCTGAACGGCAAGCCGGAAAATTATCCGGACGCGGGCAGCGGCGAGCTAAGGGTGCTTTCTGCCGGCAGGGACGTGCTGCAGAGCATACGTTTCGCCGAACCGGACGGCCAGGATGACGGCCAATTCCTGCTTTACCGGTTCGCGCTGCCGTTCTCCCCAGAGGCGGAACGCGTCCAAGTGCTGAGCGGCGGCCAGCTGACCGCGGAAAAGCCGATTGGCCGCGACCTCTGTTCAGCTGATGGCGCCTGTTCCGGCTTTGAAACGGCAAGCAACTGCCCAGCTGATTGCCTGCCGGCCAGAACGGAAAGCAGCTTTGACTGGCGGCCGTTGCTGGCCCTGCTGCTGGCAGCCATGGCCGCCCTTGCCTACTTGCGGAAGCGCGCCAAGTCGGTTTAGCGCCAACCGTTATTAGGGCAGCAACAAATCCAATAGTATGCGGGGCATCATTTCCGAGAACCTCATCAGCGCCTTCGCCTTGGTCATTTCCGTCGTGCTGATTTTTCTTATTGCCCAGGTGTTGCTGTCCGGCCAAACCGAGTACGGGACCGAAACGGCGTACCGCAACGCGGCCAAGGACTTGGCATCGGTGATTGACCGGGCCAGGGCTGAAGCAGGCTCAGCGGCGATCCAGTTCAGCCTGCCGAAAGGCCTCAAGGGCAACCTTACCGTTGCCCGCCGGCAAGTGGCCCTTACCTACTTTGCCGGCGGCGGCGTCAAGGAAGTTGTTGCCAGGTTTTCCGGCCAGACTGCCGGCAGCTACTCGTTCCAGGACCCTGAACAGCTGTGTGTGCTCGGCCTGCGCGCGGCGCAAGCGGTCATCCTGGGTGAAGGCAGATGCGCCTGCTCCGCGTTTGACGGCGTGTGCAACCTGGGCTGCGTCATCTCCGGCGTATGCGACCAGGACTGCAAGCCGTATGTCAATGCCAGGGACGGCATCTGCTTCGAAGGCTGCACCAGGGCGGCTGACGGAATTTGTGATCCGGATTGCAAGCCAAGCCAAGACCCAGACTGCCGGCTGGTTGCCAATGGCTCGACAGCTCCAGGCAACGGAACGCAGCCGCAACCCAACCCGCAGCCTACCCCTACCACCCTGAAAGTTTCCCCGGAATCCGGCAAGAAGGGCACCGTGTTTGCCGTTTCTGCCACTATCGACACAACATCGGCAACCTCCGCAGCCGCCCTAAAGCTTGGGGCCAGCACGGTCGGCAGCATAGCGCTGTTTGACGACGGCCGGCACGGCGACGGCCCGCCTGGAGACAAGGCGTTTGGCGCGGTATGGGACTCTTCGTCCCAGGCGGAAGGCGCCTATACCATGGTCTTGGCCGCAGCCAACGTTTCGGTCGAAACTGCCTTTACCGTCGAAGCCGCCACCGCCCAGGGCGATGCCTGCCTGACGCTGCGCGACAGCGGCCGGCCGGCGGACAAGCTGGATGTGCTGTTCCTTGGCGACGGTTATGCGAACAACCAGGAAAAGTTTTTGCAGGATGCGCGCACGCATTATGCGAAGCTCATGGCGACGGAACCGTTCAAGTCGCAGGCCAACAAAATCAACGTCCATGCGGCCAAGGAGCAGAAACCTTTGGGATGCTATTACGGCTGCGCTGGCATTGACCGGCTATTGTGCTGCGACACTTCCAAGGTCGAGCAGGCAGCGTCCCAATGCCCGGGCGACAGCAAAATAGTCTTGGTCAACAACCCCAAGTATGGCGGCAGCGGCGGCACCATTACCATTTCCTATAGCGCCGATCCGACGGTAATGATCCACGAGTTCGGCCACTCCTTTGGCAAGCTGATGGACGAATATACCTCTGAGGCCATCTATTGGCAGGGCAAGCCGCTGCAGCAAGGCCGCAACTGCGACGTGGCCGGCTGCCCGCAGTGGTCGTCGCTGGCCGGCGCCAGCTGCATTCCCGGATGCACTTCGCCCAACTGGTACCGGGCCAAACAGTCGAACAGCATCATGCTGGACAAGAGCGGGGACTTCAACCCGGTAGGGGAGCGCGTAATATCGGCTTTGCTTGACAACTATGCATAGCAAATATTTCCTGGCAATGGCGCTGGCGGTGCTGCTGGCGCAGGCGGCGAATGCGCAGCAACAGCCGGCATTCCAGCTCGACCTGGTGTATGCTGATGGCACGCTTGCGCTAAAATCAGTGTTTGTCAAGCCGGCCTTCGTTCCGGACCGCAAAATCCAGCCGGCGGACGGCTATCGACTAGCTATCTATTCGCTTTCCGGGGCAGTCTTGTATGAGTTCCGTTTCGACGTGCCCGACACGTTGGCCATTCCGCCGGCTGAAGCGCCGGTGACTGACCAACCGGTTCCCGGGCCGATTGGCTTTTCGCTTACCGTCCCCTACTTCCCGGACGCCCAGCGGATTGTCATCTTCGATCCGAACGGGGCGCAGTCTTTGGCCATCGACGTTTCAGCCTTTGCCACTTCCTGCCCCGATGGCGTCTGCCAGGCACGCGAGACCAGCCAGACCTGCCCGCAGGACTGCCCGCCGCCGCCAAGCGATTCCTGCGCAGTCCTTTCCGACGGCGTCTGCGATGCAAAATGCGCCGGCGACATCGATTGCGCGGCCGTGGTTTCGGACGGAAAGGGCGGCTGGGACGTTTTGCCCTTGCTGGCGGTTGCCATTGCCGGGCTGGCGGGCCTGCTGTTGTTCTGGATAAAGCGCAAGCAAGCGCTGCATAACGCGGCAGCGGACGCGACTTTTATTATGCGGTGAATTAATCTAACATATGGCTGATGGGCCCGCCGCACTCCTGTTGTTGGCAATCGCGTTGGCTGTTGCCGCTATTCCGGTGGACGCTGCTTTCGAGCCCCTGGCCAGCTGCTTTGAGGGCGAGGGCGGCCATTACAATTTCCACAACGGCATCATCTTCGGCAATTTCCATACCGAGCAGGCCGCGTATTCCCCGGGCGAAGAGGTGGAAATAGACTATTCCATAACGGGCAACCAGTTGGCGCCGATCATTGACAGTTTTGTCCGGGTGCAGGTTTTGTTCGAAGACGCCGTGCAAGGTGAGCAGCTGGCCGATGAGTTCTTTCCCGGCGGGGTGGCCGGCAAGCCGCTGAAAGACGTCAATTTGCGCTATGGCGACCGGGTTGACAAGGAAATCAGATGGCGCGTACCAGCCGGCGCAAGGCCCGGCAACTACACCATCAAGGCTTACATCATATCCGGCGATGCCTTCAACCTGGCCGGCCTGAGCTTCGTGCCGTACGGGCCGCCGGGCGTGCCGGGCATCGACGCCAGCTTTGCGGTCAAGAATGCGGACACCAGCGCCATAAGCTTCGACAAGCTGGTGACAACGTTCAACGGCAAGCCGTACCTGTTCAGCACGTTCGTGCCGATTATCGGGCCGGACGATAAGATATCAGTGACCACGCAGTTGGCTAACCACGGCCCGGCCAAGACGGCAGTCGTGGCGATGGAAATATACGAGTGGGACGACGTTAGCGGGAAGCCGATCGACAAATATTCAACAATAGCCAGCGTGGAGCTGCCAGCTGGCGGCAAGAAGGCGCTGGACTTCTCGGTCCCGGCCCTTGGGCCGAACGCCTATGAGCTGCGGATGGCCGCAACGTCCAGTGCGGAGAACGCTGTCCTGAAAATGCGGTTTGCCGTTGCCGGGCAGAAGCCAAGGCTGATTTATGCCGGCCTGGACGGCTTTCCCATGCTGGCAGGCAGCCAATACCAGGCGTTCTTCTGCGCCTCTAACGCTGCGGAGAGCACCAGCTTTGCGGCAGGCAAGGTACGGCTGACCTTTACTGATCGGGACGGCAAGACCGTGTTCCAGGAAACCTCAGGCCTGCTGGACATTCCGCCCCAGCCTTCCGGCATGGCTGCCGCGTTTATCCCGGCCGCGCAGATTACCAAAGGTACGCTTACTGCTGAAATACTGGATGGCAACGATGCAGTTCTCGATTATGTCGAACTGCCGTATGACTATTCGCTGTTCCCGGCCAAGGATGCGCAGCTGCGGCTAACCATGGGCCAGGACAGCTATGTCATCGGCGCCAAGGCCGGGTATGCGGTAGACTTGACCGACCCTGCCGGCCTGCCGTTGTCCGGCGACTTGCTGATTGAGTTGCGCGCCCCCGATGGCCGCGCCGTCCAAGTGGACGAGCAACGGATGGAAGACCACTTCGAATCGATGCTCGACCTGGCCAAGGCGCCAAGCCCCGGCACCTATACCCTGGTGGTCCGGGAGCGGTCGAAAGACCTTATGGCGCAGCAGCAGTTTTCCGTCACCGCAGCGGCTGCAACTGACACCAACCTGCTGGCCATCGCCAGCGCCGCTTTGCTGGCTCTGGCAGCCATCGGCCTGCTGTTGCGCGGCCGGAAGCGGTGACGGCGGCGCGGTGCCGGCGTTCGGAAAGTATATTATAAATAGGGACATATTTCAACTGGTATGGAAGCCTGCCGGAAACCGCTTCACACAGCCCTTTTCGCAATCTTATTTTCGCTGGCCGCCGTGCTGCCGCTTTCCGGTGCGGAGCTTGCCCCGACCGCTTGCTTCGACCATTACAAGTACGGGACTGAGGCTTTCTCTGACTTCGCACCGGAAAAAGCGGAGTATGCGGCCGGGGATGCGGTCAACGTAAGGTTCAAGATTACCAACAACTTCGAAATCCCGCTAGTGGACGGCAATGTCAAGGCGGTAGTGGTCTACAAGGGTGAAAAAGACGCCAGCAACCAGCTGGGCGACGAAATAGTCGATGAGTTCTTCATGGACCATCCGGTCAACTTGCAGCCGGGCGCGGCCATGGGCGGGAAAATAACCTGGACATCCCCTGTTGGCCTGCGGCCGGGCGTGTATGCCATAAATGCCTACCTGATGCAGACCGGCAAGTTCAACCTGAAAGGCCTGGCGTTTTCCACCTGGTCGCCTGGAGCTACTACCACCTTCTCTATGGCTGGCAGCGGCAGCCCGGCCTACTTCGACAAAGCTGGAATAACGGTTAACGACGGCGCTTATTCGGAGCGCGACATCGCCCCGTTCTTCCCGCCGG
>JACQOC010000048.1 GCA_016202785.1 Candidatus Aenigmatarchaeota archaeon | reverse complement strand
TGCGGTTGCCGTTATTGTCATAAGTTGGTATGGAGCCGGCATATTCGCACTTGCCAGTGCCGCCGCCAGAGGAAATGCAGGCGCCGTCCGAGCAGGTGTAGCCGGTTGGGCAATCGCGCTTGCCTTCTAAGCGGTAGGCCTTGTTGACCCCGCCGCAGTAGAACTCATATACAGCTGAGGCGCCGACACAATAGTCGGTCTTCGAGTAGATGATGCCATTGGTATCCACGCCCCTGGCCGTGCCCTGCTGGAACTTGTCGTCGCCATTGTCGCCGCTGTCCGAGCATTTGACCGAGGAAGGCGGAGCCGTCAGGGACGGCTGGCAGGCGTAACCCAAGTAGGTTCCGCCCTTCTGCAGGATGCGGCAGGTGTAGCCTTGGCAGCAATCCGAGGTGGAAATGCACTGCTGGTTATTGCTTTTACAGGTCTGCGAGCCGCCGTAGCCAGGGCTGCCGGTGCGCACCGAGGCAGAAGCTGACGCGCTGGACAGCCCGCTGGCGTCCGTTACCCTGGCCGAAAAAGTATGGCCGCTGGATGACGTTATGGGAAACTCGTAAGAGACGGTGCAGCTCAAGCCGGAACAGATGCGCGTGCCCGAATCGGAGCCGTCTTTGTATATGGTTACCGACCTCAGGCCTTTGTCGTCCGAGGCGCGAGCGGTTACCGATATCCGATCCCCAATGCTGGCATAGGTCTTGGAAAGGGAAAGCGTTACCGAAGGCGGCTGGTTGGCGCCGGACGAGCCGCTGGCCGCAACGCAGCCCGTAGCCCGGTAAGGGCAGGTCCAGCCAGACTGACAGCGCTGCCAGCTGCCCCAGTCCAGGCAGGAGTCGGAGTCGTATTGGCCGCAGGTATAAACCCCTAGGCCGGCGCTGTCGCAGATCTTCTGGCCGCTGTAGGAGCAGTCATTTGCGCACTGGCCGGCAGCGGCGGGTGCCAATAGGATGGGAAAAAGCAACACTAGGGCTATGCCGAAGCGGCTATTCATGTATAATAGTATTATAAGGGTAGAATAAATGCCTTTTCCGGCATGCGGCCCTTCTTAATACGCGATCCAGGCGTCGGTCTGGCCGTCGTTGTCGGTATCCTCGCACACCCCTGCGGCCGGGTCGCGGCAGCTGCCGGCGCAGCACAAGCCGGTTGCTCCGCATTCGGCGTCCAGGGTGCAGGCCGAAGGCTCGCCCGCTTCTACTACTGGCGCGGCATCCAAGCCGTCAGCCGTCAGGCTGAAGGATACCGTGTCTGAAGACGATTTCCCGCAGGAAGTTTGGGCATAAGCCAGCTGGAATGGCGCAGCGGGATTGGCGATGGCGGCAAGGCATTCCACGCTCCTGCCTGGGGCGATGCTTTCGGCATCGCAGTAAAGCAGCTTGTTGCCTTCGCCCAGCTCCAGCTTTTCAATGCCGGCCGTCCCGGTGCCTAGGTTGCGGATCACGATGTTGAACACGCTGTTGCCCTGGGCGTCCTGCACAGCCGTCGGCTCCGGGGTTATTTCCAGTTCAGCCTTGGTCGGCGCAACGACCGCTATTTTGCGCTTGAGCTGGATGCTGCCTAAGCGGAAGAAGTCCTCGACCGTGCTGTACTTGACGTTGTGCTTGTTCCAGTCGTTGGTGGTGGCCGGGCTGGCTTGGATTATGGTCGGGTGGCGCAGGATGATGGTCTGGCCGGAGTTTTTGGCGCCGAAGCCGCTGTTGGACTTGGCGAAGTAATAGAACGTGCACAACACTTCGAATTCCATGTCAACTTCTTCGCCAGGTTTGACCGTGGAACCGGGAACTGTGGAGCCTTTCCGCTTCAGGCTGCAGACCAGGTTCCCTGCCTGCCCGCCGATCTTCAGGCTGTTGGCCTCATCGTCAGCGCTGTTGGTCTGGTAGCCAGATCTGGGAAGGAAATAGATTGGCACCTTGAACAGCGGGTCAATATAGCCTTTCTGGAAGGTTTCCGCGGTAAAGACCGCATTCCGGTTGGTGTCGGTGTTCTTGTGGTAGTCCATGACGTCCTGCACAAAGGCGACCACGTCATCCACCCAGTGGATCGGCGGCGAATCGTCCACGCCGCCCCTAAACCACCATTCGCCGTTCTTGGCACCGACCTGCGGCGTAATCTGCTGGTCCGGGCAGGTTTCCGTCGTTATGACGAAGCCATCCTGGGTGACCAGTTTCATATCTTCGGGGATATTGATGCTGGCCACAATCCCGGTCGGGTAGCCGGCCCCGGCCTTGGAATTGCACGCAAAGCCGTTAAGGGCCGATTCCTCAAATGGGCATTGGTATTGGGCCGGCAAGGCAACGGTTGACCCCAGCGTCAGCTTGGCGCCATTAAGGTCGCAGGTCGGCAAGCCATTAAGTTGGGCCGGCAAGGCTGCGGTGCCATGCTCGGCCAAGCATACATAGGGGATCCAGCCCCGGCCATAACCGATGGACTGGAACAGGAAACTTTGTTCCATGGCTAGCGCTGTTGGCATGGCACTGAGCGCGATTATTATGCCAATCAGGATTTTCATAACCCCTGCCTCCTTCTTAGGATATACAAGGCCATGGCAGCAATGATAGCCACGGCCACGATCGGCAGCAGCCAGCCGGCATCTTGGCCTGCTTGTGGTTGGTCGCCGACCTCAAAGGCGACGGAATCGGCCAGGCTGCTGGCGCCGTCCACGGCTTTTAGGGTATATTGCCCATTGGCCAAACCGGCAATGTCCAGCGTCTGCTCCGCAGTTCCGGAAACGTCAGCTTCGGACAGCCGCACCACCTGGCCGGACGCGTCTTCCAGGGTCACATAAAACTTGGCCGCCAGCGGGTTGCCGGCGCCGTCAAAGTAAGCAATAGTGTATGCCAGCGGCCCGCCCGGGCTGACCGTCGGCGGCACCACGACGCTCAACTCCCGCTCCAGGCCGGCAAACCTTGACAGGTCATAGTCCAGCTCCGCCACGTCATGCACCTTGCCAGCGCTGTCCTTCAGCACTGCTGCAATGCGGAACTTGGTCTGGCCAGGCAGGCTGACGGCAGCGGCCAGGCCGACCGGCTCCGGGGTTATGTCAATGCCGGCAAAGCTTTCTGCGGCCAGGACGTTGTTATCCATGTCAGTTATTACCACTTCGCCATTGCCAATAAAACTGGCCCCGCCGGGCGAGCGGGCCGGGGCATTACTCAGGCAGATGTGCAAAGTCGTTTGGCCCTGCGACGGAAAGCTGCTGATTCCCATGTGCACGATCTTGCCCTGCTTGCCTTCAACCGCAAACCGCACCCATTGGACGGATTTTGCATCGCCAGTTTGGGCGGTAAACCTGGCCAGGTATACGCCCTCGGCCAGGCCGGCCAGCTCCAGCACGGCCGGGTTGCCGGAAACCTCCTTAACCGAAATGCGGTTGGTTTCAAGCGAATCGTCCCAAGCAAAGAGTTCGGCGGTCACGCTGTCCGCCGTCCCCTTAAGCGGCGCGCTAATGGCCACTTTCTCGCCCGGCGGGAAGAACGGGGC
>JACQOC010000045.1 GCA_016202785.1 Candidatus Aenigmatarchaeota archaeon | reverse complement strand
GGCCACCTGGCCGACGACGGGCAGGCGGCCAAGGACGAATACTATGAAATGTACGCCGGCCAGATGCGCAAAGGCTTGCGCAACCGCTTCCCGCCGCACGAGATAACCAGGCCGGCGTTCGACCATGAGGCCGGGCCGCACGGCGCCATATTTGCCGGTGATGCAAAAGCGGCCATAGCCAAAATCCTGTACCAGAAAAAACTTCTCGGCCTGGACCGGATAATGCTGCAGCTGGACTGGATTGGCCTGCCGTACCGGAAGCTGAAGCGGTCGGTGGAGATACTGGGCATGGAAGTGGCGCCGGCGGTGCGGAACGGAGCGTGACTGCCTGCCGACAGTTACTTAAACCCTGCCGACAACCGGATGGATGGCAGGCTACATTCAGATAGTCCATCAGTTGCGGCAGTCCGGCATCGAGGTGGAGCGGATCGCCGCATCAGGCGGGACGGACGAGCGGATCCATGTCTATCCTAGTTTCATGAAGCGCGGCACTGCCGTATACATACCGTCGGTCGAGGAAGTCAGGGCCGAGTTCCTGGCGCGGCACCCGGAATACCGCGGCCATGGTTTATCCATAACGGCGCCGGCCGAGTTCTTCCTGTCGTTCGACGCGCCCGGGAAGTTCACTGAATATTTCTCCGACCGGCAGCGTTTCGCGGACTACGTCAACGGAGAGCGGATATACCGGCTGTGGGACGGCATGGATAGCTATCCGCTCCAGCCGGCGATGGGCGTTGGCGTGATGCCCAAGCGGAACATGAAGGTGACAACCTGCGAATGAACCGGTTGGCCCGCGGGGCTGATTGCCCTATTTTCGCGCATGCCGCCACATGAAGCGGAACTGGTTGCGGTAGCTGGCCGCGTTATCCTCGCTCTTGATGACCACGGCCAGCGGCGGGCCGGCGGTCCAGATGAACAGCATCACTGTATCCCGGTAGATTATCGTGTCAGTTAGGCTGGAATACTCCTTCGGATGGAACCTGGCCTTGCCGAAGAAGCTTGCCAGCAAATCCGGATACCTTTTCCGGACAACCGGCCACTGCTGCTTTGACGCGCAAGCTACCCGCCGCCGGCTCCGCGTGTGGCCAGGCAAGCTATTTATGCCGGGGAAACACAAGATTGGCAGGTAACTGATGAAAATTAACAACGTGGACCTGGAGCAGGCCGGCGCTTTCGTCGAGGCGGCCAAAAAAGACCTTAGCAAGGCGCTAAAGTCAAAGCGGGTCGACGGCGAGTGGTCGTTCCGGGACGGGACGGCCCAGTTCCGCGCCGCCTTGGAGCATGCGCAAGGGACGACGTCAATAGAGGCTGATGCGCCGCCGTTCCTGGGCGGCCAGGGAAGCAAGCCCGACCCGGTCCAGTACTGCCTGTACGGCCTGGCGGCCTGCTTTGCCCAGACGTTTGCGACCATCGCCGCTGAGAAGGGCGTTGTGCTGCAGCAGCTGAAGGTTTCGGCAGAAAACCAGGTCAACCTGGCCAAGGCCATTGGCCTGGGCGACGCGCCGGCCGTGGAACGCGCCAAAATCACGGTCGTGGCCAGGGCGGAAAACGGCGCCAGGCTCAGTGAAATCGAGCAAGCGGCACGGGAGCGGTGCCCGGGCGTGTATTGCCTGACCCACCCGATCCGGCTGGAAATCGAGACAAAGGGCGCATAAAGCGGCGTTTGCGAACGCGTTGGGTGCAGTTTTGGTAAGTATAGTCGGTCGCCGCAGCGCCCCTTATATACTATCGGCCTTGCTCAGCGCATCATCGGTCCAGCGCCTCTTGGCGGTTCTTCCGCCGTTCCTCGAGTGCCTCTATCTCCTTCTGGTAATAGCCGACCAGTTCTTTGCTGCCCAGTTCCTCAGCCAGCTTCATTTTCTCTTCGTGCCGCTTTATCTGCTCGTCCAAGGAAGCTATCCCCTTTTGCAATCGGTTCTTCCGGTTCATGCCAGGCGGCCGGCTTCTCTACCGAGCACCTCCAGTAGCATGATTAAGTCCGATGCTTTTAACTTCACCTTCAGTTTCGACCCGGCCTTCACGTTTTTGTACGCCAAGTATATCGACCCATAATCGACTTTGCTATTGCCGAGAACGAACTCCCGGAAGCCGCGGTTCGAGTGCAGTTTGCCTGCCAACAGGCATTTTATGATGTAAACGCCCCGGAGCCGCAGCAGGATAGAATATGCTTGGCCTTCAAGGCCGTTTGACCCATTCTCACCTTCGAGGAGGCTCCGGTTTATGTTTGCTATACTCTTAGTCTCACTC
>JACQOC010000044.1 GCA_016202785.1 Candidatus Aenigmatarchaeota archaeon | reverse complement strand
GTCCCGGCATTGCCGCCGTTGAAAGTCCAGCCTGTGGCGCTGACAGCGGTATCCCCCGACACTACCGCCCCGCCGCTGGCGTTGATGTTGCCCCTTATGTCGGCGAACCCGGCCTGGATGACCAGCGTGCCACCGTCGCCGGCGGCATAATCATCCTCGTCTGCCGCACCATACGGCCCGATGGATTTGCCCTTGACTGACAGGATGCCGGCGCTTCCTACAACTAGGCCGTTGGCGATGCGCAGCGTCATGCTGCCAGTTCGAGCTTTAGACATGTTGCCCTTCACCGTTCCAGACTCGGCTTCAATGCTTCCGGAGACGTTAAGCGTGGTGACATCGAAGCTGACTAAACCTGAACCGGAACCGATGGTACCAGCCGCACTGCTGTTCACCAAGCCGCCATTCGCCGACACCCTGACGCCTTGGCTTATCGCCACAATGCTGGCGTTGACGTATATGGAACCGGCCGGGTCGCAAAACCCGGCGATGCTGCAGCCGGTCGGGTTGTCGGCCGTGATGTTGGCCGTTATGTTCAGCTCGCTGACGTTGACCCTTATCGTCCCGCCGCCCTTGGTGTCCAGGCTGCTATAATCAGGCACGGCAAAGGAATGGCTCCTGGCATCCACCGCGCCATTGATGGAGTAGCTGCCTTTGTAAGCAATGAGCGTTATGTTGCCGCCATATCCGGTCGTGATGATATCCCCGCCAAGGTAAGGATTGCCGCCCATCACCGAGATGCCGTTGATGACGGCGCTGAAGACGCCTGCCGAATCTGCCCTTATATACACCCAGCTGCCATTGCCGGCATTCGTCCTCCAAGTCGAATGGGTAGTGGTAGTCTTCGCGTCCCCGCCATAGGCGTCGACCCTGCCGGTGACGTTCACCCAGCTGTCAGCGGTTATGTTCACCGTCCCGGCATTGCCGCCGTTGAAAGTCCAGCCTGTGGCGCTGACAGCGGTATCCCCCGACACCACCGCCCCGCCGCTGGCGTTGATTAGACCCTTTACTTCCGCAAAACCTGCCTTGATGACGATGTCGCCGCCGTCCGTACCCTTGTAATTGTCCTCGTCTGCCGTGCTTATCGGCCCTATATTGATGCCTTTCGAAGACAGGTTGCCGGCAACGTCGATTGTCAGGCCGGTGGCCGCGCTGATATTGATGCGGCCGCCCTTGCCGCAAGTCACTGCCCCCTTGCAGCTGTTGGCGTTGCTCTCGACTGTGCCGTTTATCAGCACGACCGGCGACGTTATGTTGATTTCGCCGCCGTTCTTGCCGGCTGTGGTGTTGGTCGCGTTTATCCGGCCGCCATAGAGAACGGTGACGTTGGTGCCCAGCGTGATGGTAAGCCTGGTGCCCAATGTGATGATCGCGCCGGTGCCAGTTACCAGTAGGCTGCCGGAGCCAGAGATGGCTGTATCCTGGTCGACGCTCTGCACCGTGCTGACCACACACACGTCATTGGTGGTGCCGCTGTCGCAGGCGAAGGTCGCGTGGCTTTGCAATTGACCGATGGTTTCCTGCTGCGGCTCCTGCGTCGTTTCTGGTTGGCTGCCTGGCACGCCAATTGGCTGTTCTGCAACTTGCTCTTGCGGCGCTGGAGTATCGGCTTGATTTGCTGTTTGTCCGCCTGACATGTCAGGGCCCTGGATCCCTTCAGTCCCGGCAACGGCTTCCGACGGCTGGATGCCTTCTGCGCCAGCAAAGAAAGCTTTGGCTTGGGCGAAGCCGGCTTGCATCTCCAGTCTGGCCAGGCCTTCGATGTCAGTGGTTTGCCTACCAGTTTCTATGCCGTCAACTTGGAATGATATTTCCTGCCCGGCCAGCGGCTGGCCGTCGGCCAGCTTCAGCGATGCAGTAAGATAACCCTGTGCATACTCAAGGCCAAGCGCACTCTGCTGTTCAGCAGATGTGCCGAACAGCTGGAAGCCGAAGGCGGCCAGGAAGGCCAGCACGACGATGGACAAGGCTATCCCGGAAGCGGCCTTGAGGCTGGCCTTCAAGCCGGATTGGTCCTTGCCTTTGACGGACTGTAATACTGGCAAGGCCGCAACACCGATGCTGGCAAGCGCAAGCGCCGCCAAAGCGGCCAATGGGGAAACCGCTTGGTAGAATGCAGGCAAGGCCGCGCCGGCCAGCAGCAGGAACAGCAGGTGCATGCCGGCCTGGGCCTTTGCCGTCTTGTAATCCTTGGCCAGGTAGCATATTTTGGCCTTGCCGATCGGCCTAAGCACGATTTCCTTGGCGCCCGACAGCTCGTATATGTACTTGGTGACCGAATGCCGATGCATGCCTATGCCGTGGGCTATCTCTTCTATGGTGAGGCCGATCGGGTTCGCCTTCAGCAGGTTGGTTATCTTAGCCCTTACGTCATTTTCCAAGCTCTCACTGGACATTAATGTATATCATTAGAAGAGTGTATTGAAAGACTCTGTAAAAGATGTATATAAAGGTATGCCACTGACGGCCATATAATTAATGCTTATTTGTAATAATAAAGACTTGCAGCCGCTTCCCATAGCTGTTTGGAAATATAGAAGAAGGCTTTTAGCTTCCTTGGGGAATAACTGTTATGGCCCTGGCCCAGGTAAGTTTCACTTCCCGGCCGATCATCTTGGTGCTTACCGTTGCCATCCTCATCTTCCTGCTCAGCGCGGTCTGGCAGCAGCAGACCGAAGAGAAGCAGTTGTCCCTTAAAATAGAGTTGGACTCGAAGGCCACTTCCATCCTGGACCTGTTGGCCAGCTCGGAAGACTGCCTGGCGCTGAAGGACAGCGAGGCCGGCGCTGCCTATGGCTATCTGGTGGGCAGTTCCCGTCTGGACCAGTTTGCCGCAAGATATGCGGACACCGAGCCGGAGTGCGCGCGCAACTTCCAGTATGGGTACCGGGTGACGGTGAAGGAGCTGGAAGGCCGCTCCACACTGGAAGAGCGGCAGGTGTGCGACAACACGAGCGGCAACGGGACGGCGTGCAGCACGGTTTACGTC
>JACQOC010000043.1 GCA_016202785.1 Candidatus Aenigmatarchaeota archaeon | reverse complement strand
GCTGGGCGCCGGCGGCGGCGGCTTCTTCCTGTTCCACTGCCCGGAGGAAAAGCACGAGCAGCTGCGCAAGGCCATGCAGCCGTTGCGCGAATTGAAGTTCAAGTTTGAAAACGAGGGCAGCAAGCTGGTGTATGTGGGCGACGAATACTATGAACGGTGGAGCTGAATACCTGGCAAGGGTGCAGGCAACGCTGGCTAAAGTTGATGTAGGCCGCATCGAGCAGTTTGTCCAGCTTATCCTCGACACCCATGCCCGGGACGGCACCATCTACGTGTTCGGCAACGGGGGAAGCGCTGCTACCGCCTCGCACCTGGCCGGCGACCTGGCCAAGGACGCCTCGCTCGGCCTGCAACGGCGCATCAAAGCCATCTGCCTGAGTGACAACCAGACCGCCATGCTGGCGATCGCCAACGACATCTCTTATGAAGACATCTTCGTCGAGCGGCTGCGCAACCTGATCGGAAAGAACGATTTGGCGGTCGGCATCTCCGGCAGCGGCAACTCCAGGAACGTGGCCAAGGCGCTGGAGCATGCCAATTCGGCCGGCGCAACCACGGTGGCCTTCTGCGGCTTCGACGGCGGCAAGATCAGGGACATCGCAAGCCTGGCGCTGCATGCGCCGGTGCTGGACATGGAAGTGTCTGAGGACCTGCACCTTATTTTCTGGCACTGCGCGAAGAAGCTGCTGATGGACCGGTTGAAGAAAAGCTAAACATCGAACTGCGGCGAGTTCTTCATGTCGTACGCAGTCCTGTTCCATTGCATCATCCTGAGCCGGCCTTCCGGAACCCTTGACGTATCGAGATGATACTCGGCAATGCCGCAATTCGGCACGTCGCCCAGACTCAGGACTTCCTGCTCTCCCAGATGCTGGAACAGCGCCTGGAACAGCAGGTACGGTACCCGATGGGTAGTCACCAGCACGCTCTGGCCAGCATAATCGCGGTGCAGCTTGTCCAGGAACGAATGCAAGCGCTGCTCCACATCCGGGTAGTTTTCCCCACCCGGCATGCGGTGGTAATACTTCCCGTCGCGCTGCCTGGCTTTCCAGTCATCCGGGTAGCGTGCCTTGAGATCCTCATGCTTGATCGCGTGCAGCCTGCCGAATTCCTTCTCGCGGATGCGGTTGTCCATGAAGATTTTCAGCGGATAGTTGAGCTGCTCCGCGATGAGCGTTGCCGTCATGAGGGCCCGCTAATACGGAGAAGATAAGCAGATGTCAAACCGCTCGGTAGCGGCCAGATAAATGCCGGTCCGCTCCGCTTGCCAGATCCCGGCCTTGGTCAGCTTGATATCGACGTCCCGGACATTCTCGAGCCGCTCGAGGTTTTCCGCGATACCCTCATCGAACAGATCCAGGGCCTCGTTGAGTTCGGACCGGCCATGGCGCACCACTACCAGCCGCTTCGGCCACTTGGGCGCGATCTCTGACATACGGATAGTTGGCATCAAGCAATTTATGGCTTGCGCAACAGGCAAGCTACGATAGCGGCTATTTATAAAACCGTGGCCATTTATATTACCATCAATAGCATTCTGCATAGCATGAAAGTCCCAGTCTACGGCCCGAACGGCACGGAAAAAGGCTCGGTCAGCCTGGGCAAGGCCTTCGCCCAGCCGGTCCGGCTGGACATCATCCAGCGCGCGGTGGCCAGCGAGCAGTCCCGGCAGCGGCACGCGTTCGGCACCGACTGGTTCGCCGGCAAGCGCACCAGCGCCCACTACCACGGCGAGCGCGGCGTGTACATGAGCATGATGGGCAAGGAGATGGCGCGCTTGCCGCGCATCCACGGCCACGCAGGTCATCTATTCTTCACCGCCCGGTTTGCGCCGCAGACCCGGAAAGGAAGGCGAACCCACCCGCCCAAGCCGGAAAAGGTGTTCGACAAGCAGATCAACCAGAAGGAATACCTGAAGGCATTTTTCGCCGCTCTTTCCGCGTCGGTCAGCATGGATTATGTGCGGTCCAGGGGCCATGCGGTCGATGGCATCAAGCACTTGCCGATCATAGTAACAGACGAGATCGAAACCACGGCCAAGGCGAAGGATGCGCTGGCGTTATTGGCCGGCATCGGGCTGGAAAATGAAATTGAACGCGCCAAGGGCCGCAAACGGATTGCCAGCGGCAAGCGCAGAGGCCGAGCTTTCAAACGCCGCAAGGGCATACTGGTGGTTTTGAAGGATGCCAAGGGCCGCAAGGCGTTCGCCAACATCCCGGGCATCGATGCGGTCCAGCCCAGCCAGCTGACCGTCAGCATGCTGGCCCCGGGCGGCATGCCGGGCCGGTTGCTGCTGGTGTCGCAGGCTGCCTTGGTGGAAATCGAAGGACGGTTCAAGTGAGCCTTCTATGAAGCGCTTGGTTGGATACGGCGTGCGCCGTATATAACATTGTTATTCTGCCTAATTTCCTATCTGGCCACGACTTCGGGATGACAACTGCAGCGCAAAATCGACAGCTAGCGGCCCTGTCCATGGCAAAGCTATTTATTGCCGCGTGTCCAGCATACTATCTGTTTGTTGCCAGCGTGATGCCATGCCTGCCCTGGAATCGCTCATGGAACGGATGATAAGGCGCTCATTCCCGGAGCTGGCGCACGAGGCCATCTACATCCATTACGACGCGCTGGACAACGATTTCATGCGCTACGAGAAGCTGCATTCCGGCCACGTCATCAAGGTTGATGAGAGCCTCAAGCGCGCGCCAGCTTCGGTCAAGAAAGGCGGCATCGCGCACGAGCTGGCGCACATCGCGCACGAGCGGCTGATGGACGAGAAAGTCTCGGACATGGACCGGCAGGCCTACCGCCGCTCGAAGCGGTATCGGACGCTGGACGAGCGCAACACGGATTTGGAGGTCATATTGCGCGGTTACGGCAAGCAGCTGCTGGAGTTCATGCGCTACGTGAAGGCGAAAGGCTATGCTTATGACATCGACCACGGCCTGGCCTTGAAAGAGGTGCGCCTGCTGATCTCACGCCGGCCGGCCCGTCACATGATTGCCATCCCGGCGCGGTGGCGGTAATTGCTGCGTATTGCGCTTATTGGTTATTGATTTTACAATGTACATTTTATGGCAGCGAAAACAATTTAAATTATGGAACCCCTCGTAACATATGGCCGCATTCCCGGTTGGTTCAAAATTCTTCATCGTTTTTGGCATATTGTCAGCAATGCTGACCGCAGCTTTGGCCGCATTCATTGCTTTCACGCCGGTGGCCCATGCGGATGCCGGTTCTTGCCCTAATGAAGGGGATTATGTGTGCACTGGTAGCCGTTTGTACATAATGCAAAGCACCGGAGTCTTGGGGGTATGCAAGGCGGTTTATGTGGCGACCTGCAAATATGGGTGCAACTCTGCCTTAGATGGGTGCAACCCGCCCCCTGGCACCTGCGGGCCAGGCCAGCCGTGCTATGAACCGTAATGCGGACCGCTTCTAGCCTGCTTTCTGTGGTAAGCATTTATATAATCCACCGGCCAATCTAATCTCATATCCTGACGATGCATATGGCAAAAGAGACTTCCTTACCGGCCAAAGCCAAGCAACCGGCCAGCCCGGCAAAGGCGCTGGCCACTGCGGCGGCCAAGCCTAGCCCGGCAGCGAAAGAAAAGCCGGCCGCAGCCGCAACGGCGCTGGCGCATGACTTCGACCCGTATGACGTCATCATCCACCCCCACCTGGCGGAAAAATCCATGAAGATGATCGAGCTGCAGAACAACCTGGTTTTTATGGTGCGGCGTACCGCCAGCAAGCGGGCGATAAAGCAAGCTGTAGAGCAGGGCTTCGCGGTCAAAGTGCAGTCAGTCCGCACCGAGATAACCAGGAAAGGCCAGAAGAAGGCGTACGTGCGCCTCGCCCCGGACTCCAGCGCGGTCGACATCGCCACCCGGATGGGCATGGTCTAGGCCGGCCGCAATCTTTTACCCTTTTGCTATCTGCCAACCCAACAGCCATGCTTGCGGCCCTAGTGGAACCCTGCTACCGTCAGGCATATACGCCTTGCGGCCCTGATTAGGGATGGCGGGCATGGAACGGCTCAAGCAGGAGATGGCGGTTCGCGGCCTGAGCCGCCAAACGGCCGCAACCTATCTGTTTCATGCGAAAAAATATGCCGGTTCGGGCCTTGCGCCAAGGGACTACCTTGAAAAGATCTCCGCGACCAAAGACCCAAGGACCGTAAACCTCGCGGTCGCTGCCATCAAGTTCTACCACCTCGCCGTCCTGGGCCAGCGGATAGAGCTGCCCTACCAGAAGCGGCCGCAGCGGCTGCCGGAGGTCCTCGCCCAGGAAGAGGTGGCGCGCATGCTTTGCGCGACGACAAACCCGAAGCACAGGCTCATCCTCCAGTTGCTTTATGGCTGCGGCCTGCGCCTGTCCGAGGTGCGTGACCTGCAGAAAGCCGATGCCCGTCCGGGCGAAGGGCTGCTGTTCGTGCGGCAGGGCAAGGGCATGAAAGACCGGATAGTTTCAATACCCGGGTCAATTGGCCATAGCCTTCACCCATTTCTCATTGATGATGGTTACCCTTATGTGCTCCGTTCAGAAAGGGGAGGACAGCTTCACAGGCGTACTATACAATTGGTAGTCAAACAAGCTGCAAGAAAGGCTGGCATCAAAAAGCATGTGCACACACATACTCTGCGCCACTC
>JACQOC010000042.1 GCA_016202785.1 Candidatus Aenigmatarchaeota archaeon | reverse complement strand
TCGCCGTTGAAGTCGCCCGGATAGATGCTCCAGCCAGGCGACCATGTCCCGCCTGCGTAGTCCGCAGCCTCTGTGAACGCGGAATCGTCGTTGGTCACGCGGAACCACGCGCCTGAACCGGCATTATACACCAACAGGTCGTCAAGGCTGTCGTAATTGAATCTCGCCGGATAAATGTTCCAGCCCGCGCTCCACGTTCCCTGCGCGCCGCAGCTGAAGCCGCTGCCGCTAAGGCACCTTAACCACGCGCCTGATTCCGGATTGTAAAGGAAGGCGTCGTGCAGCCCGTCGCCGTTCAGGTTCATTATAGTGACAGTCCAGTCAGGCAGCCATTTGCCGCTTTCGTAGGAGAATCCGCCCTTGCCGTCGCTGTTCGTCTTGAACCATGCGCCTGTCTTCGCACTGTAAAGGAGCAGGTCTGTGTAGCTGTCATAGTTGAATTTCGCCGGCATGACCGTCCAGCCGGGCGACCAGGTTCCTGAAGCCTGCGGCGCCAGGTCGCCCGAGCCGTCTCCGAATCTCACTGTCCAGTTCCCGGCCGCGCCATACGTGAATATGTCAGGGAAATCTTCGGCTGTGCGCGCGCCGGCTGTGCACTGGTCTGCGTTGCACATTCCCCCGGAGCAGCCGGACTTGCATGCCTGCCTGCTCTCCGGATATGCGCAACTGTAGTTCGCGCCGCTCGGCGTGCATGCTCCAGTGCTGCCATAAGTTACACGGTCATTCCCACTGCAAGAGCTGCCTGGAGGGCTGGTGCATGGGTTCGGCGAGCACGGGTTGGAGTTGCACGCGCCGCCTGAGCAGCTGTAGGTGCATGCAGTATCTGTGGAAGAATAGCTGCAGCTGCCGCCCGAGCACGAGCCGGGCGAATTATAGGCGCGAAGCGTGCGGCTGTCCACGCATGTAGCAGCAGGAGGCGCGTTGCACGTTACGCCTGCGCACGGGTCGTTGTTGCACGTTCCTGCGGAGCAGCCGTGCAGGCATGTGGTGTTGCTTGAAGCATAGATGCATGCCCCGCTGGAACATGAGCCGCTTGAAGAATAATAAACGCGCGTGGTGCCGCTGCAGTAGCTGGCAGGCGGCGAGTCGCACGCAGCCGGGCCTGATGTTTGCGTCCGCGTGTTCGTGACAGTGTAAGATGCGCATGAGCCGCTGGAGCAGTAATAATCGCGGTATTCCTGGTCCTGGCATGTCGCCTTTGACAAACCGTCGCAGCAAGCGTAGCTGCTTCCTTTGTCATACCAGCCGTTGTCTTCGCTGCAGTCCTGGTTGTTGTTAAAGGTGCATTGCCCGTTCGAGCAGCCGCCATTGTAGTATCGCGTGGCGCCGCTGCAGCTTGCCGGGGGGCATGTGCTGCAGTTAGAATAAACTGTCCTTGCATCAGTCACGCTGTAAGTGCACGAGCCTGATGAGCAGCCGTAGTCGCGATAATCCTGGTTCTGCGCAGCGCACGCCTGCCCCGCGTTGCACGCCGCGTACTGGCTGCCGGCATCATACCAGCCGTCGCCGGAGCACGCGACTCCTGAGCACGGGTCTCCGTTGCATTGGCCGTTAGAGCAGCCGTCGGCGCAAACCTGCACGACAGTGTCCGAAGCAGCAGCATCGCTGCACGCGCCTGACGCGCAGCCCCAGTCTCTGCGCACCCTGCTGTTGCCGCTGCAATAATATTCGCCTTCGTACTCCTCGCAGTTCTTGACGTAGCTTGTGTAGCTCGAGCCGCTTGCAAGGTATTCAGTCACGGTAGTAGAGCTTGCGCAACTGTCGGTTAATGAACCTGTTGTGCACGAGCCTCCTGAGCAGCCGGTGTAGTCGGCGGCTGTTCCCTGCGACTGCGGGTTGTCTCCGTCGCTGTCCGTGCTCGCCTTCGTTGAGCAGTCCTCGACTACAGGGCCGTAATACGAACTGCACGAGCCTGTATTGGCAACGACATACGAATCAAGATACTGCCGTATCACGCTGCCTTCGCAGACGTTTCCGCACACGTCCTGAGAGTCGCAGTTCTGGCTGTTGCAGCCTGAATACGTGCATGAGTTCGAGTTTGCGGTGACATAATAATCCCTGTCTTCCGAGGACGGGTCGGCGCCGCACCCGCCGCTGTTGCCGCCGCCGTGCCAGCCGTCAGAGCTGTCGCAGTCCTTTGAGTCAGTACTGCTGTAAGTGCACGCGCCGCTGGAGCATCCATAAGTCCTGTAATATGAAGTCGGATCGTCCGGGGTCCCGCAGCCGTTCTCGCCGCCGCCGTGCCAGCCGTTGCTGTCAGCGCAGTAAGCGCCTGTGCTGCACGCAACCTTCCGCGTGGCTGTGACGCTGTAGCTGCAGCTGCCGGACGAGCATCCGTAGTCGCGGTACTCCTGGTTCTTTGAGGTGCGCGCCCAGCCATTGTCACAGTCAGCGTAGCACCCGCTTGTGTCGACCCAGCCATTGCGGTCAGCACAGTTCTCAGCGTTGTTCAAATAGCACGCTCCGTCCGAGCAGCCGCCTGTCTGTCGCCAGCTGCCGCTGCAGCCGGATGTCGGGCATGATGTATCAGAGGAGATTGCTCCGCAATTGCCGTCTGAGCATGAGGCTGTGTACGTCCTTCTTGAAGTGCCTGCGCAGGTGGGCGCAGGCGCGGTGCAGTCTGTGTCTGTAGGCGTTGAGCCGCATGTCCCACTAGAACATGTTGGGGAGTATGTTCTTCTCGTGTCGCTGTCATAGCAGTCGGCGCCAGGAGTCGGGCATGGCGAACAGCTTTGTGTCGAGCCGCACGTTCCGCCGGCGCAAGTTGCATTGTAAGTGCACCGCGACGAGCCCGAACAGCCAGGCGCGGGTGCAATACACTGCTCGCTGCCTGTTGAATAGCTGCATGTGCCGCCGCTGCACGTGCCGGAAGAATTATAATACATGCGCGCCGAGCCGTCGCAGTAGCCGGCAGGCGGGCTGTTGCATGTCACGCCTTCGCACGGGTCTTTTTTCTTCACTTCTATTGCTATTGTTTCGCTGTCAGTGTCTGTCCCGTCCGTGGCGTAGAATGTTACATTGTAAGTCCCTGCCTGGCCGGCCTTCGGCGTCCATGAAAATCCTGCAGCATTCAGGCTTGCGCCCTGCGGCATTCCGGACGCGCTGAATGTGAGGCTGTCGTTGTCCGCGTCTGTTGCATCCAGTTTGAACGCCAGCGTTTCGCCTTCTGTCACAGCCTTGCTTCCAACTGGCTTCAGCTCCGGCGCGCTTGACAGCATAAATTTCAGGATGTTAGCAGCCAGCGTTTCGCCTTCTGTCACGCTGTCGATTGAAAAGCCGACGTGCACCGTGCTGCTGTTCGCCGTAATGGCTGCGCCGCCTGAATTCCATGAAGCGATTCCGCTGCCATTCATGCTGTCAGGGTAAGGCGACAGCTTGTAATCAAACGTCAGGCCGCTTATGCCGCTGAATATCCTGTGGCTGCTGATGATTATTGTTGTGTTCTCGTCGGCTGTGAGGTCCCGCTGCAGCTCCGAGCCCAGCAATGCTTTCGCGCCTTGCCCCGCGTCGAACGCAATGTCAGCGCCTTCGAAGACCTTTTTCCCGCTGAAATTCGCCACGAGCAATGCGTCGCTGGCGTCAAGCGCGCTGTTCCAGAAATCTCCGGCACTCCATATCAGCAGCTTGTAGTTTTTCACGTCGCCTATGCCGGAAGATTTCCTGAACGTGTCGAAGCAATATCCGCCTTTTCGGAGCGCCTCTGTCCACACTGCGCTGCTGTCCGGCTTCTCCGTCACGTAGCTCGAGGCGTTGTCATTCGATACGAGGGCTATTCCGGAAGGTTTCGTGCAGGCATATATTTCCGCAGACATTGCATTGTTCGTTTCGTCATGCTCGGCTATCGAGTTTCCTGGGTCCGCCTCTACGGTTATATTCGTCACGCCTTCGGCAGCTTTCCATGCCGCCGCGAGCTCCATGGCTTCGCCTTCTGCGAGGCTTACGGGTTCGCTCATTATCACGGTCCCGTTCGATCCGAATTCAATGCTCGTATCGATCCGCGATCCGCCATTGTTCTTTATGTGCGCGATTATGGAAACATCGTCGCCCTTCTTGGGATTTGTCGGCAGGAATGACATGTCATGGACAAGTATCTCCGGGATGTTTGGGACGGCATTTATAACTGCCGTGGCGTTGTTGTTGAGATAATCGCTCTCTGTTTTTTCGAAATCCGGGTTCAGGATAAATTCGACCTTGTGCGTTCCGGCGCTGAAGTTCCTCGCGAGAGTGGTGTCGTTTTTCGAGATCAGTCCCTCGAAAGATTCGGCTCCGTCAACGTAGAGCCTGAACTTGACTGGCGCGAATATGCCCAGGCTGAGATTTATCTCGGCAGGCTTCCCTGCAACGATGTGCGGCTGCATAGTAATATTTTTAATGTAAAAGTCCTGTGACCCGTCCTCTATCAGCCAGCCAAGCATGCTGCTTGTAAGATTGTTCCTTATGTCTGCGCCAAGCGCATCAAAGGAGAACGGAAGGAACGCTGTTTTCTCGTTGCGGCTGGCGTTATGGTAGACTACTATCGCCGCCCCGCTTTCCCATGAAGCAAGTGCTGCGCCGTCTGTCGGCTCGAGCGAATCAGGATAAAACGAAACGTTCTTGTCGTAATCGAACGAGGCAGGGACGCCCTTGACCCCCGGGTGCCGTCTTGTTATGTTTATCTTTGTCGAGGGCGTTTTTCCGTCAGCGGACTGCGTAAATATTATGTCCTCGAAAAGCTTTGAGTGTGTGACGTTCAGCATGAAATCGTCGTTCACGTGCCTTGATGCAATTTCAGACCCTTCGAGAAGCAGCCTGCCGCCGCCTGCTGCGTAATCAATCAGCACAACTGCATCAGAATCGCTTATGCCGAATTCGTCGCCTTCGCTCCATAAGACTGCTTTCATGCCCTTCAGGTATTCGAGTGGCGGCGTGCCGCTTTTGCTTTTCTGCCAGCGGCTCGCGCAGAATTTTTCTTCTTTAGAATCGCCTTTTATTACTATGTCGTCCACGTAGCTGTCGGTGCCGGCGCCGCCGCGGCCGCTGTGCATGCTTATGTAATCTATGCCGTTGGACAGCGCAGCCGCGTTCTCCACGCTGCGGTTTGTGTCAACCTGCTGCCCGTCGATGCTGACATTGAACAGTGCCGTGCGCGTGTCAATCGTGATAATTATATGCGTATATTCGCCGCTATAGTCAGCGACATGGGCTGATCCCGCCGCCCCGACGTACCAGCGGTTCTGGTCGTTTTTCCAGACAGTAAGGAACTGTTCTTTCCCTGCGCCGAAGAGCGCCATGGCGCTGTTGGTCGAGCTGCCCGGCCGCGGGAAATGCCAGTAGTCGACTGTCACAATCCCCTTGCACGCCTTGTCCAGCTGTTTCCCGAGGTAATAATCCCCGTTGATGCGCACTGCGCCGCTGCCGGACCTGACAGCGGCGGCATTCGACGATGACGTGACTGCTGTGGCGCTTGTCCTGTACGAGTTGCTGTCAAGCAGGAGATTCCACCCCGGAACTGCCGCGCCGTCCTGCAGGCCCTCGCCGTCCACGCGCATGCACTCAGTCCGCGTTTCGCCGGGCGTTTCAAGCATGTCAGTCTCGGAAATCACGGCTACGGGCTCGCCGGCGCATTCGGTTATGGTGAGGTTGTGAGGGGAGCTGAAGCAGTTGCCGAACTCGTCGCACGCTGAGATGGAAAATAGCTTGACGCCAGTTTCGTGCGTATCGTAAATCGTGGCGGAGGCCGAGTAGTTCATGGCGCCTGCAGGCTCGAGAGAAGCTTCGTAGTTTCTGCTGGCCGCGACGGACGCGTTCTTTATCGCGCTCGCGTCGGCGACGTTGAAGCTGACGAAAACAGGCGAATGCCTCCTGGCGGTTTTGTCGAAGGAGACCGACAGGAGCGCGGGAGGCGTGGCGTCGGAAACACTAAAAGAAATTTCCCTGCTGCGGCTGTTCCCCTCGTA
>JACQOC010000006.1 GCA_016202785.1 Candidatus Aenigmatarchaeota archaeon | reverse complement strand
CGTCGCCGTCGGTGTCCTCGCACACGCCTGCTGCTTGCTCATGACAGGTGCCGGCACAGCACACATTGCCGAAGGCGCATTGCGCATCCTCAGAGCAGGCCGCGCCTTCCGGCCGATCCTCTGGAGGCAATGGCTCCTCTTCTGCCTGGCCAGAGAAATCCTGCGCGCCGGCCTGCAGGCTTACCGAAGCGGTATAGTCTTTTTCCTCCTGGCAGCCGATGGTTTCAGCTTCGTAATCGGCTGCGAATTCGACCGCCTTGCCCGGCTCGGCCGCGACTTCGGCGATGATGTCCTGGGTCTCGCCCGGGGCGATGTAAGCGGGAGCGTACAGCACATCGAGCTCGGCGTTAGTGGCGCGCAGGCCCTCTATGTTTGCGCCAGTGTCGCCGTCATTGGTCGCCTCGATCCGCACCAGCTGCCGGCCGTTGGGGAGTTGGGTAGTATGCTGCGTCAGCTGCAGGCTGGAACCCTTGGTGACCGGTTTCGCGGTGATGGAAAAGGTCCGGGTGATTGCCGGCACGCGGCCCAGGGTGCTTTGGCCGCGTGCGGCAAAGCCCTGGGAGATGTCGGAGCCGGTTTTGAACTGGCCGGTGTCGCTGAGCGGGCAGTTGTCGTTGCCCATGCCGCACAGCTTCATGTAGCCGTAAGCTGCCGGCATCTCATACGAGCCACGGGATTGACGGTCGCCGACCGGCAGCCCGGAACTCGACACCAACTGGTAGGTGCCGGGTTGGCGGTCGACGAAAAGTATGCATTGCGGCGTGCAGCTGGCCGAAGCTGTTATCTCGCCAGCCTGCGCCACCACATAGCCGTCAGCTGCCTGCGCCAGGCCGGTCGACTCCAGGCTGCACTTCACTTGGCAAATGACTTGCGCGCTGGCTATGCACTGCTGCGGGGTGTTGCCGTTGCCGCCATAGGCGCAGACGAAGGTGGAGTAAGTTTCAGCCTTGTACGTGCCGGCAGTGATTTGCTCTATCACGCTGTCCAAGTTGTCGACAACCAGCACGGGCGGGCTGTCGTGCGGGCCGCCCTTGGAATACCATTCGGCATTCGGCGCCAGCTGCGTAGTTTTCAGGGTGTCGCCGACGCACACCTCATCTATGCTCTGCACGTTGAGCGCCGGCTTGTCGGCCTTGCTGCGGCTGGGGCTCATGTACCGCTCCAGCCGGAAGTCGGTGTTGAAGTTTATCGCAATGGAGTTCCACACGGTCTCGCGCTTGCCGCCCAGCCGCTGGTCCACCAAAGCAGGGGTTTGCGGTTTGGGTATGGTTTGGGTGGTGGCAGTATTCTCGGACGCGCGCAGCGCCAACGAGCCGGCCAGCTGGTTCACCTCGTCCCATTGGTAGCGCACCTGCTGCTGGGCCACGGCCAGCGCGGACAATGTCATGGCCAGGGCCAGGAAAGCGGCAAGGGCAGCGGCTCTCATAGCTCCTTATGCCTCCTGATGATGAACAGCAGCACGGCCAGCAGCACGATGGCGATGCCAAGCGGCAGCCAGGGCAACGTCTGGCCGACTTTTATCGCGTTATCCTGGGATAGGCCCCGGGCCTTCTCGCGCACCGACAGCTTGTAGTTGCCTTCCTGATCGAAGCCGTCAAACTGGCCCACATACTGGCCGCTGACCCCGACGTCCGGCGCAATCCGGGCCACGCTGCCATCCGTTGCAGTTATATACACCAGCAGGTTGCCGGTCAGTGGTATGCCGTTGCCGTCCGCGAAGTTGATGGAATAGGTTATCGGCTCGTTGGGTGCAAACGTGTCCTTGCCGGCCGCCGCCACCAGGGATGCCGACTTGACCGGGAACTTGGAGTAATCGTAATCCATGATTGCTTGGTCATCGACCTGGCCGGCCGCGCCGTACACCGTGGCTATCAGCCGACCATTGGTGATGAGCCGGTCCGGCGTGAAGCTGCCGGCCATGCCGCTGGGCGAGGGCAGGACATCCATGACGTCTGACTTTTCCTTGAACACGGTATTGCCTTGCTCATCCCGAAGCTCGAGTTCAACGCTACCTTTGGTCGGCGTTATGGAATCAGCGGAGTTGCCGAAGCAGACAAAGGCCTTCGCTTCCTTGCCGGCCTCTAATGGAAAAGAGTCAATGCCCGCATAGTTTAGCCTGAGCTTGGAACCGGCCACGCTGATGCGCATTTTCAGCATCGCCTTGCGGGTGCCGTCGGTGGCGGTCAGCACCGCTTCGTAAGTGCCGGCTTCCAGGTTGGCGGCAGACAACATGAAGGCCTGCTTGCCGTTCTCGGCCAGGCTTGCTGCCTGCCGGAGCGAGGATGCGGTCAGCGGCTGGCCGGAAACGTCGTCCCATTTGTACAACTCAAGCTTCACGTCGGCCTGCTTGCTCGCGCCGACATTGGCCAGCTCGGTCTCAATCTTTATCCCGTCCTCGGGCAAGATGATAGGGGCGAAGCTGCTGAATTTGTATGGCTGGCCGTTAAGCTTGGTGGCGAGCTTGTCGAAATAAAAGTAGGAATCGGCCCGGCTGTTGTCAATTTTGAAATTGGTCAGGGTGCCGGGAACTCCAGGCGGGCCGTACGGCACGAAGCTTAATCCGGCCAGGTTGAACGACGTTCCGGACAGCACATAGGCCTTGGCAGTGTATTCGCCGGACGGGTAGCCTTCAGGGATGCTCCACCTTATCTCTTTCTTCAGCGCGTCCTGATCCATCAGGTAGATGCTTTGCTTAGCCTCGCCGAACGATTCGTCCAGCATTATTTCCCCCTGCTCCGGGTGGTTGTAAAAGATTTGCGTGCGGGTGAAGGCCTGCACAATCGGCGCCTGCTGCGCGCTGCCAAGTATGTAATCAATTTCGACCGTCTCCAGCGGCGCATAGCCGGCCTTTTCCGTCTGGAAGTTGGAAAACACGATGCCGTCCTGGAAGGCGTAATAACCGCCTTCGCCCTGGAAGCAGCTGGGCAGGGGTTCGAGCGCCTGCGCCAATGGCAGGGACAGCAAAATGAAGGATGCGAGCAACAAGGCCGGATGCCTCATATAGAATATAATAGTATGGACAGCTTTTATACGTGCCAGCATCTCTCAGACTCGATGCCACACTTCATTGAAGAAGTCGATCTGGCTCTGGCAGAGCTGCCGCGACCGGACCAATATGCCGGTCGGCCGCTCGCCCCAGCTGATGAGGGCCAGCCGGCCGTTGCAGATGCTGATGTTGGCCGGTATCGGGAAGCCGATATAGCGCATCCTTATTTGCGGGCGGCCGCGGAACAGCGGCCGCAGCTCTTTGCGCGCCAGGCCCCTGACTACCAGGCCTTTCGCCCGGCGCCGCCGGTCATAGCCGGCGAAGAATTCCTGGATTTCCCGGTTCATACCGGAGACATCGGCCGCGAAAAAATAGTAGGCATCCTTGGGCTTGGCGTCCTCGATCATCGCGCTGAGCATGGCCATGACGCCTTTCTCGCCCTCATAAACCTCGGCCTCCTGCCGATCCTGGGCGCGCTTCTGCAGCTCCAGTAGCTGCGGCAGCAGCTGCTCGAAACGCTCCTGCCGCTCCTGGTATTCCTTCAGCAGCAGCCGGGCGTCGGCCGCCTGGTACAGCCTGGTCTTGCCCTTGATGATATAGCTGGCCGCGCCTTTCTCGGTCAGCGCGTGCAAGGCGTTGTGCACAGTCGAGCTTTGCAGCCCGGATTTCCTGATGACTCTGCCCGCCTTCACCTGCCCAAGCTGCAATAGGGACAAATAGACTTGCGCCTCGGCCGGCGTGAAGCCCAGGCCTTGCAGCAGCTGTTCCATACTGCCATTTGGCCGCACGCGCTTTTAAGCTTTTGCATTAGCTCTCCACTATTGGAGAGCTGTTGCTTAAAAAGCCGGGCCGGATTGCTGTTCCATGGCCACCCGGTCATTGCGCGGGCAAAGGGCATTCTCCGGCAATCCGCTGATGCTCGGTTATGACAGCCGGATTTTCGCCGGCCATGCGGATATGGGCTTCAGCTTCCCGGGCGGGAAGGTTGTCGGGCGCGACGGCTTTGCCAGCCTAGGCCACGCGATCGGTCAGGCCCGGCGCGCCGGCAATCCGGTCGTCCTCAGTATGGGCGACTCGTCAACCAGCGGTTGGGATAGCAACCTGGTCTCCAAAGGCAGCAAGGATCCGCACGCGGCGCTGTTCAGCTACCGCACCTACTCTGACCTGCTGGAACAGCGGTTCCAGGTCACGGCCATCAACGCCGGCGTGCCGGGCTACAGCAGCTACCAGGGCCTGAAGTACCTTGCGCTGCTGCTGAAAACGCTGGCACGGGAAGGCGTGCATCCCGGTTTCGTGACCATCTATTTCGGCAACAACGACTGCACCTACAACCAGCTGGAGGACAAGGTGCGCATCGACCACAAGCGGCCGACCCCCGGACACGCTGGCGAGCGCGTGGCTGTGGCCGATTACCAGAAGAACATCATCTCTATGGCCGCGCTGGCCCGGGAATATGGGGCCAAGCCGATATTAATCATGCCGCTGGTCAACTACGCATGGGAGCCGGGCATCCGCTCCAACAAGCACCGGCAGGAGTCGCTGGAAATCCTGCAAAGTCTGGGAGGCAGCGCTTTGGCCAAGGAGGTTGCGCGGGCCAGGGAGCTGCACGCAAAGGGCAAATATTGGCACGCCTGCGAGGCCGACCGGCTGCTGCCGCGCCTCAAGCACCGGTACCGGCTAGCCCTGCGGCAGGCTGTTGGCCAGGCCGGTGCCAAGCTCATCGATCTGCAGCGTTACGTGCCGGCCGCGGACGGCAGCGAATACTTTGCCGACTACTGCCACCCGCTGGAAACGGCCAATAGCATGATTGCCGGCCAGATCATGCAAGCCATGCGCCAAGACACCGGCAGGGTGGCGGAACGGTTGCGCAAGCTGCTGGTCCGTGCGGGAACGGCAACAAGTCCTGGCCAGCCGCCGCCGGATGTCTATACGCTTTATTAACCAAAGGTGGGGCAACCAGGGCAAAGCGTTGGAGCAGGTTATTTAGCGTCCGATTTGCGGCCGCGCCTTCGGCCTCAAGATGTCCGACTTCCACAGTATCTCGAAATACTTGCGGAAGGAGTCAGCCGCCTCCTTGCTTTCAATCACAAAGGCAATCGGCTTCTCCAGCCAGACGACCATGGCGACCGTGTTGCCGAAAATGTTGGTCGAAGTCGGGGTGGAAAAATCCTTTGGCAGTATTTTATAGCGTGCCAGGCGGCCCTTGACATAGGACAGGATCTTCTCCTTGGCGTCCTCGTTGATGACGACCCGCAGTTTTATGCCTTTCGCCACCCGCCGTTTGTTCCAGTTGATGAAGAACGGAACGAAGAAGTCCGGTTCGCCGAAAGCGGAGAAAACGAAGTGCTCCTCGCCCGGCTTAAGCCGTTCCAGTGAGGAATTGTAGACCGTGCGCACGCCCTTGTAGCCTTCGTACAGGCGTGCGTTCACCTTCTCCTCTTTCTGCTTTCCCATCTCCAGCAGCCGTGGCAGCACACGTTTGGTCTCCTGCTCGATTTCCCTGGCCGTTTCCAGCAGCCGTTCCGGATTCTCTGCTTGGTATACGCGCTTGCTGGTGGTGAAAAAATAGGCGACCAGGCCGGCCTGGGCCAGCTTGTTCAGCGACTCGTGGACCCGTGAGGTGTGCAGGCCGGAATCCCTGGTTATCTGGCCGGAGCCGGCTTTCCCGGACCTGAGCAGGGCAAGGTAGACAAGGACGTCGTTGCGCGACAGGCCGAGCTTCGCAAGAATCTGAACCAATTCCTCCTGGTTTTGGTTCTCCATCAGTTAATTTGGCCTTATGCCTAAAATATCCTCCTAAAAAGGAGTGCATTAATTTATATATTGTTTTATCCACTTGATGATGGTGATTAAAATGGATTTGACTCCGGCAGAAAGGTCCAGCAAATATTATTCGATGGGTTTCATCGACTCACATCCGTTCAGGCTGGATTTGGACTATGCGGAACTTGAGGAGTCGGAACTGCGGCTGAGCAGCTATCCAGACTCGAAACTAATCAACGTTTCGGTTGACGCCAAGCACGCAGACTATGAGGGAATGTTCTCATTCACAATGGGAAGGGCTTTCAGAGAGCCGCAAATATCATCTTCCGTCAAGGGAATTGAAAACGTGAAAAAGGCGCGGGAAACGCTCGCCTACATAATGCATAGGATTAGAGACTGGTCAGACGGCTATTTTGAGGATCCAATCTTTGCCTATGCCGACGAGGAGGGCATTTCAGCGCCTATTTCAGAGCCGGAAGTACGTATTACAGGTGTTGAGAATAGGAACCGGGAGACGAAAGACGTCTATCCGCTGTCCTGCATAAAGCGCCCTCATTTGTATGCAACAGTTTACTTGAAGCAGGCAAAGGAAAGGTTGAAGGAGGAATCTAAGCTTGCGGCCCTCATGCATTCGATCAGGCAATCTGTTTATCAGGCACTGCATCCCGGAGAATCGGAGCCTGCAGCGAAACCAGCGCCAGCGCCGATGAAGATAACAAGCCATAATGCGGCAGGGCTCATCGCTTTCCTTGGTTCAGAAATGGGCTTCTCGTTATCCCGTGTGAGAGCGGAGTATAATGCAATAACTCTCGAAGAGCTGAAGGCATCGACCCTTCCGCACAAGAAGCTCGATTGCATAGTGCAGGAAATCATACTCAGCCCTGAAGAACTGGCGGAAAAATATGAGCTTACGCTAAAGGAAGCAAAGGAGGAAATTTATTTCGGCGGTTTTTCACAACCTTCACTATCACTAGCCGGGGAAAGGATATTGTGGAAAACGGAAGATTTTTTGAGGAAATATGGGATCGCATAGTATGGCATGTAGCATGCAAACTTGCACAGGAGCCAATGAGGAAGGGGGTATACGACAACCTATATCCGGCCATGGATGCAGTTCTGCTTGTCAATTGTGGCTTATCAGAGAGGAGAGAAAGGGAAGATTAAGGATTATATTTAATGGCGGCATTAAGGCAATATGCCAAAGAAAGATTATCTGGCCTTGCCTGATTACAGAAAAGGGAAAGCAGTAGACTGCCTAATTTCTCACGAGAAACTCGAGAAAGAATTAGGATTGTAACACTTAGGATTTTGAAGCCAAGCGAACTCCTACAAAAATAAGCGCGAAGCTTAACAAATGCCAATGGCTTATCTGCTCGCCGAGAAGGATTACTGAAAATATCAGGCCGAAAACCGGGACGAGGCTCACGAACACGGCGCTTTTGCCGGCGCCTATCATATTCACGCCGTGCACGAAGAACAGGTAGCCTACAACTGTAGAGAATACAGCCAAGTAAATAATGTCAAGGGCTGCCGTCTGAGACCAAACATAACTCCATGGGCTTTCAATTGCGGCAAAAGGAACCATCATTATGAGGCCAAAAAATGAGAGCCATGTTATGGTTCTTAGCGGTGAAATCTCGGTCTTTTTCATGAATTTTTTGAGAAGCACAGTGTAGAGAGAGTGAGAGAGCACTGCGCCTATTATCAACGCATCACCCAAGAACCTGTCCAGCACTGCGGTGTTTGGCGAGAGGGTGGCTATTATTGCAACACCTGTGAAACCAAGAACAAGGCCTGCAAGTCTGTTTTTCGTGAGGGTCTCGCCAATGGTCACAGCAAGAATCGAAACCACTGCCGGAGATATTCCAATTATGAGCGAAGCGTCGCTTGCGCTCGTGTAGCGCACTCCAAATAAAAAGAAGGCCTGGTAAATTGTTGCGTTCAGAAGGCCAAGTATTGTCAATGGCTTTACCCAACTTTTTTGTATACTAACTTTCTTCTCAAATATCTTGAGCAAGGCAAAGAACAGCACAACAACAAGCACATATCGCGCTGCTGCAATGCTCATCACCGGAAGGTCGAGTGCAAGTAGCCTGCCTATAGGCCAAGCAAGGCCCCACACCAGGGAGCTTATCACAAGAAGTGCTGAGGCCTTTAGAGTGTCTGAACGCATATGTTATTTGAGGGCGGACAATAAAAAAGAGGGTTTTGTGCTCACTAACTTGCACAGGGAGCAAAGACAGGGAAAGTGTGCGATTTGGACTGTGAACGGTGGCCGAAAAGCAACCCTTCCGCATTTTGGTGAAAACACTTGCATATATCACCAGGCCGCAAGGGCTGCGCGACATGCCTGGCAATTGTTTTATCTGAAAGGCCACTTCCGCAAGAGAATATTGTTCTCATACGGAACAGTTTCTGCATCCTTCTGCTCTCCAACAGAGCAAAATATCGCCTTGTTTTCTATGCACCGGCTCCAAAACAGGTTTTAGGGAGTTGTCATGTGCTATGCATACGGAAAGCATATAAACCGCAACCTTAATAATTATTTGAGGAAAATGGGAGAGAATAAGCCTAAGTGGAGAATGAAGGGGAAATGGATCAAGAACTGCAATTGCTCTGCTGGCTGCCCGTGCGACTTCTGGTCAAAACCGACAAACACAAAATGCGAGGGAATGATCGCAATGGAGATAGAGGATGGGAACTTTGAGGATATTCCCCTTCGAGGGCTTAAGTTTGCCGCAAAATACCACTGGCCAGGCCCACTGCATGAGGGCAATGGGACAATGCAGGCCTTTATTGATGCGGGTGCAACCGAGAAACAGCGCGAAGCGCTGCTCACAATACTCTCCGGCAAAGCTGGAAATCCGTGGTTTGAGATTGTTCCGTCACTGCTGTCAAGAATGCTTGAACCGAAGTTTTTGCCCATAGAGTTTGAGTGCGACATTGAAAAAAGGCATGCAAGGGTTTTTATCGAGGGGGTCATGGAAACGGTCACAAAGCCGATAAAAAACATAGCGACGGGAGACGACCACAGGATAAAGGTCCATCTCCCACATGGAATGGAATACAAGGTGGCAGACGTGGCAGAAGCTGTGATAAACAAAGGCTTCGGAGAGATAAAATACAACTGCCCAAGCGGCCACAGCTCCCTTGCATATGTTGAACACACACAAGAAGGGCTTATCAGCCATTAGCCCTTTTAATTTCACAAAACTGTTTTGTGTATATGCGACTGTTTAAGGCTTTCAGAGGATCCGGCTTTCTTACATTCGCCGGGGTTTCAGCAATATTGGCTGCATCCTGGCTGCATGTCGTTTCCAGCTCTGTTTCCGCTTCGTCTGTGGTTTCGAATGCAGTGATGCCCATGAATGATGTGTGGAGCACTGCAGATTTTGGTGCGGCGTTTGCGATGTGGACGGCCATGATGTTTGCCATGATGACACCTTCTGCATTGCCTATGATCCGTATATATTCCAAGGTTGTCCAGAAACGGAAATCTGAAAGGAGGGAGGCTGCCCCTGTCTGGGTCTTTGCAGCGGGATATGCTTTTGCCTGGGTTGCATTTAGCGCAGCCGCCGCTGCTCTTCAGGGAGCCCTGATCTATATTGGGATATTTTCTATGTCGGCGGGGTTGGTAAATTCCGTAACAGGAGGAATTATCCTCGTTGCAGGCGGAATATACCAGTTTTCCCCGCTGAAGAACAGCTGCCTGAAAAAATGCCAGTCGCCGCTGGATTTTATCACGGAAAACTGGAAGGAGGGGTATTCCGGCACTGCTGGGATGGGGCTGAAGCACGGCGCTTATTGCATAGGCTGCTGCTGGCTCTTGATGGGCATCCTGTTTGCGGCCGGATTGATGAACCTTCTTTGGATAGCGATTATAACAGCCTTCGTCTTTGCCGAAAAGAACCTTATGCGATTCAGATGGGCAACAAAAGCCGGCGGACTTGGACTCATGCTATGGGGAGGATGGCTGTTACTCACCGCCATATTAAACGCATAAGGCCGCATGATTGAGTATCCAATTAATTGGCAAGGAAACAGCTGAGTCTTTTCTCGGGTTCTTCAGCGTATTCTGGGCAACAACCAAACAGATGAAACAGAGGCCGGATTATGTCCCGTGTAATGCATTTGTGAAGGATTGGGACCAGGTTTAAAAAGAATCCTCTCAAAAGACGGATAGGATTTCAACTGGAGAGGGGGTGAAATATGAAAAAGATTTTTTTGACTGTCTTTGCGGTTTTACTGCTGGCGGGAATAGCCCTTGCCAACGGCGGGTTCAAACAATCAGTGTGGAACCAGAACGGCGGGACGGTGACGGCCCTGATGGGAATCAATCTCCCCGCTTTTGTGCTGGAAAAATCTGTTTTCCAGGGCAGCCTTCTTGCGGATTCATCTGACAACGTCAGAAGCGGCAACGTCTACTCATCGATAAAGGGCAAGGCTGGCAGCATATACCAGATAATAGGCACGTTCAGCGGCAGGATAACGACATGCCAGGAAATAAGCAACTACCAGACACACTGCTTTGCGACAGGAATGTACAATGGCGTGGATTCCACAATGGAGTTCCAAGCCAGGGATGACGGCACAACGCGCTACAGGATAAAGAGAAACAGTGACAACGTTATTCTGGCGCGGGTGATCGATATGGATGGCACCTATAACTTCAATGCAATATAGGGCAGATTTCTTTTTTATTTTTATTT
>JACQOC010000005.1 GCA_016202785.1 Candidatus Aenigmatarchaeota archaeon | reverse complement strand
CTATATAACTGTTTAAATATTTTGATGCCATTAGTGCTTTTGCTGAAAAAATATAGCGCCTCAGGATATCGATTAAGGAAAAAAATACGGCTTTCAACGTATACATAGTTATATAAAGCTTTTCTTTAGTATTGTTACCAAAGGTGAGCGTATGGCCTTAATAGAAGGACTAACCGGCAGCGCGGCACTGGCAGTGGGAATCTTCCTGGTGCTGGTGTTCGCGGAGTACGCGAAGATAAGGTCCAGCGCGGCCAAGGGATTCAGCTGGCTGGCGGCAGGAGCGGTATTCCTGTTGCTCGAGGCTAGCACCGCTTGGGGCGCGCAGGTCCTTGGCGCAGTCCAAGGCCTCGGGGCCTTTGGCGACCTGCTCGGCAGCGTAGCGCTGCTGTGGACGGTGGTCGCATGGGTGCTGATCTTGGTCGGCTCCATCTTCGTGCTGCTCGACATCATGAAGAAATGATGTCAGCAGACAGCGTACTAAGCTTTTTCTTTTGTTTCACTGTCTAGCGGCAGCTGGATAGCGTTTTAAAGGTTCCGATACCATATTAGCTGCAGGGGTTCTGGGCCGGGCTGCTGGGCGTAGCCTGTCACCGCAAATCGTCCTCACGGCGGGGCCGCAGCCTAGTGAAGGCTGGCTGCCATGGTATGGTACCCTGCACCCGACTGCGAAGCCCTGTCCCACAGGATTGCAGCGGCAGCGAACCAGGCGAGGTCCGGAAGGAAGCAGCCTTAAGGTGTCATTGCAGTGCTTGCGGGCCAGCAGGGTGGAGAAGGGCGCAGGTAATACCGTGCCATGGCCGCCTTCCGACGCTGGGCGTACCCTTGCACTATATTTTTCTAGCCACTTAGGAGTCGTAGAAAGCCTTAAATCCCATCCATGCATTAGGTGGGTATGACAAGCATAGTGCCAGTGCACCCGGAAGGCGATTGGAAGTCAGGAGCGGCTGATGCCGAGGAACTGCAGCGGCCTTGGGGATATTACGCATTTCTCGGCGTGCCAACGGACGCCACGCATGAGAGGATTGAGCAGGCCTATCGCCGGCTAGCCAAAAAACTGCATCCGGACAGGAAGGGCGGCGATAGCTCCAGGTTCTCCATGCTGCAAACGGTCGCGGACACGCTCCTCGACGAGGAGCCGTACGGCGAAAGGCGGCAGTATGACCTGAGAAGCTCGCTTGACGAGTATTTCGATGGCTTCCTCGAAGCTGGCGGCGAGCGCACCTCCAGAATCTCAGAAATGATAGTTGAAAATTTCCAGAGGCAGAGACCTGCCGACATCGAGCAGGAGGACGCAGCAGAAGAGCCGATGGACGTAATCGAGGAATATCAACGACAGCTGTATGAACAGGCTACACACGAGGCTTCCAGGTTCTTCAGGTCCTTCGCCAGCGATCCGCAAGGCCACCAGTACAAGATCCTCGACGCCCTCTACGAGGGCAGCGGCCGGGTCGTTATCGGCCCGTCGGCTCTCAAGAACGCTGCGGTTTTCACCCGGCTGCATGAAGGCGAGCACATGATACGGATGAGCATCGGCGGCGATGCGCACGTGGCCGGCTGGAAGCAGATGCATTTCAAGGCTGAAAACGGCCGGGTTATTGTCGCAGACACTGCGCTTAGGGGCATAGTGCACGTGGTCAGCGGCTCCATAACCGTATATGACGGCCCGGCATCCAAAGGCCGGGTTATCCGGGCAAAGGCGCCTATGATATATGCCCCTGAAGACGAGTTTGCGGAACGGGCCGGCTGCTATGTGCAGAAGGAATTCGCCAAGGGCCGGTGGTGGAGAAAGCATTCATTGGACCTGGCAGTCAAGGACGGGAAGATTGCAATAGAGTCGCCAAAAACATCAATCTATTCCCACTCCGGTTTGCGAGGCTATGGTCCGGCCGGATTCTGAGGGGCACCGAAAGCCTTTTAAAGATTATCACCACTTTCTGATAGGTAATGATGCTTATGAAAGCCAGAAAGACCAAGAACGGCAAGGCCAGCAGGCCGAAGGCGGCCGCCCTCCACACCGAGGCCATGGAGCCGGAGTCCTACATCAACGTCGCCCGGGAATACATGAAGGTCGGCATGCTGGCTGCTGCGGAAAAGGCTTTGCTCATGGCCGGCCTGGGCCGCCGGCAGGCCCGCGACACGATCATTAGGCTGATGGACGAGCAGGAAGAAGAGCCGAATTAGCGTCCGCCATATCCGTAAGCCCGCGTGTGGCGCACAGAGTACGATTTTAAATATCCTTCAGCACATTCAATAGATGGACCGGCTCTACAGCAACGCGGCTGACATCGGCAAGCAAGTGCTAGTCAGCGGCTGGATGTTCCAGAAGCGCGACCTGGGCGGAGTGAAATTCTTCCTGCTGCGCGACCGCGCCGGGAAGATCCAGGTCACGCTCAAGAAGGGCAACGTCTCCGATGCGCTGCTCCAGCAGTTCGAAGGCCTCGGCCGGGAGGACTGTGTGTCTGTTACTGGAACTGTTTCAGCGTCAAAACAGGCACCTGGCGGCCGCGAAATAATTCCGGAAGAGATTAAAGTCATTGCTAGGGCGGAATCGCCGTTGCCGTTTGAAACAAAAGAGCAGATTGTTTCAGGGCTGGACATCCGCTTCGACTACCGCTTCCTGGACCTAAGAAGCCCGAAGGTGCAGGCGTTGTTCACGCTAAAAGACGCGGTATTGGCCGGCGTGCGCGACTATTTCTCCAGCAGCGGCTTCGTGGAGATCCATACCCCGGTCATCCAGGCGGCAGGCGCGGAAGGCGGCGCGACGCTTTTTCCCCTCATCTATTACAATAAGGAAGCGTTCCTGCGGCAGTCGCCGCAGCTGTACAAGCAGATCATGATGGCCTCTGGCCTCGACCGGATCTGGGAAATAGGGCCAGCATTCAGGGCGGAAAAATTCCATACCCGCCGCCACGTTTCCGAGTTCCTGTCCATCGATACCGAAATAGCTTGGATCGAGAGCGAAGAGGACGTGCTGAAGGTGGCGGAAGGCCTGGTGGTGCATGCCATAAAGCATGCCGCCAAGCAGGCCAGGGCCGCCCTCGACGAACTGGGCGCCAAGCTTGCCATACCTGAACTGCCGTTCAAACGGCTGGAGTATGACCAAGCCCTATCCATCCTGGCCAAGAATGGCATCGATTTGGAATGGGGCTCAGACATGGAAGACGCGCAAGAGAAAGTCCTAGGCCAGGAAATGCTCAAGCACGGGCATGAATGGTACTTCATCACCAAATACCCGACCAAAGTGAAGCCGTTCTACATCATGTCCGACGGCAAATACAGCCGCGGCATCGACCTGGCCAACCGCGGCATGGAAATAGCGTCCGGCGGTCAGCGCGAGCACCGCCATGACGTGCTGACCAAGGCGTTCCTGGCCAAAGGCCTGGATCCGGCCAAGTTCAAGTTCTACATCGACGCATTCCGCTACGGCATGCCGCCGCACGGCGGCTTCGCCATCGGCGCGGAACGGCTGGTGCAGCAGATCGCCGGGGTGGAGAACATCAAGGAATGCATACTGTTCCCGCGCACCCCCGAGCGGTTGGTGCCGTGAACGCTAATAGTTAAGCGTCTTTTCTAGGGTTGACAAGGGCGAGCTAATCTTTACCGTCAGGTTGAGCAGCTTGCCTGGCTGGCCATTGCAATCTATGGCCGGCCGCGGCTTGCCGTTGTAGATAAGCCGTACCTCGTAGCCCTTGAAATCAGCGCGCTGCACGAAGCCGTCAACTTCTTCCAGGCGTTCCAGGATGGTGTTGCAGCTGAACCGGGCCTGCCAGCCGGACACGTCCGTCTGGTTGAAATTGGCCAGGGCGAAGGCCTGGCCGGATTGGCTGCGCGCCTCGCTGCCGGCATTCTCGTCCAGCTCCCATTGGTGCTGCGCCTGGCCGGCGCGCAACGCGTGCCGCCTTATGCTGCCGGCGCTGGCCGCAGCGACATCTATCCCCACTTTATCCATCCGGCCGCGGAAGCTTTGCATGCCGCTGCCGGCGCCGGCCAACAGCTTGGCGGGCATGGCCGAGCCATAAAGCACTGCCGCTTCCTGCCCGTCCAGATAGGCGGTAAACCGGGTGGCGTTTTGGCGGTCCATCGAATATGACAGGGCGTAGTGGTGCCAACTTCCAGGAGCCAGGGTTGCTGCCCCAGCGGCGCTGCGGCTGCCAAGCCAGATGGCTGGCCGGCCGCCGTCTAGGCCGGCAATGAAGCCTTGGCCGGAAGCGTCGCTGCCCGAGACTATGGCCATCCTGCCGGCAATATCAGCCGGTTGTATCCAGGCCTCGACGGAAAAACTACTATTCCCCAGCAGGCTGGCGTTGCGCATTTCCAGGTAATCGTCCTGGCCGTCGAGAGCCAGGCAGGTGCCGGCCATGCAGGGCAGCAGCGGGCTTATCGCATCGCCAAGCAGCCCTTCCAGGCTCTGCAAAATAAGCTGGTCGCGGTGCCGTTCCGTCGAAAGCTGGTCGGCGGCCGAGTACTGCAGCAGCAGGCCATAAACAACGAAAACCAGCCCGGCCAGGAACAGCATGCTCACGACGAACATCTGGCCGGTGCGCATCTTATTCATTGGTCGAGCGGCTAAAAAGGCCTTCTCTTATTTTTTCTTTTTGCTCTGGTACAATACGAAGCCGACCACCAGTGCCACCACCACGACCAGCCCAAGCAGCAGGCCAGTCTGGTCTTGCGCCTGGGTTTCCGGCACAGCTGCCTGCGGCTCCTCAGCCGTGGTCTCAGCCGCCGGTTCCGCCGGCGCCTCTACCGGGACTTCCACCAGCTCGTCGGCAAACACCGCTGTTGCGGTGTCGGCAAGTATCGACTTCAGGTCCTTGGCCACGGTGTAGGTGACGGTCAGGATTTGGCCCTCGCTAACCTCGGGGTAGGTCAGCACGAACTCCGGGTCGGGGTTGGCAATAGTCACAGTTGCACCAGGCGCGGACACCGTTATCAGGCTGGCATTGTTGGCGAACGTCTTCGGCAGCGTCTCGTGCACCATGAAATTCATCGCCTTCTTCTTGCCGCTGTATTTCAGCTTAGCGGTTATGGTGGTCTTGCCGGAGACGGAATTGAACTCCTTCTCCACGCTGGTATCAGTTGCTACCGCATCCGACAGCGCCACCAGGTTGTCGACCGCAGGACTGGCGAGTTTGCCCCTAGCCAGCACCTTCTCGATTGCAGCCAGCAGTTTAGCATTAGTCCTCAGCCCATTACCTGGTGCCAGCTTCTGGACCCCGCTGTCAGTCCTGCCTTTGACTGTGGTGACATTGGATACGCCTCCGCCGCCGCCGCCGGCCGTCGTGGTAGTGCTAGTGCTGCTGGAGGGGCTGGATGAACCGGAGCTGGCTTGCGTGCCGGCCACCTTGTACACCGAGAAGCCGGTGCCGGAGGACAGCGGAATGACGCAGGTGGTGTTGACCGTGCCGAAGGTGCAGGTGGCTATCGACGACACGTTCACGCAATTGGACAGGTTGCCCTCATCGCACTTGAACAGGCCGGTGCCGTTGTCCGGTATGGTGATGTTGATGGTGCTCGGGAACATGTCGGTCTGGATCTTGCTCCAGGTTGAGGTGTTCATGCCGACGTATTCCTCGCCGCCTGAGTTTATGAACAGCGTGCTGATGTTAAGCGTTGACGCCTTCAGCACGCTGGCGTTCTGCAGTTCGATGGTGAAGCCGTTGGACGGGTCCTTTATCTTCAGCGTGATGTCCTTGGTTTGGGAGGCGTTGTACTGTTTGGCATAGGTGAAGTTGTCATTGCTCACACCCAACTCAGGGATGTCGATGAACAGGCCCGAAGGCGGCACCGGCTTGAACACGAATGAGCTGTAGGTCGTGGTGGTAGTGAAGTTCAGGCAGGCGGAAGTGACTTTGTTGTTGCACAGGTCGGTCATGACGAACTTGTAGTAGTAGGTGCGGTTCGCGGTCAGGCTTAGGTTCAAGGTCCCCTGCCCTAACTGGACGTCATGCCACGGCTTGTAGTTGTCGTTTGTGATGGCGTTCAGCAAAGCGAAATCCAGTACTGTTGTGTTTATCGAGTTGCAGGCCGAGTCGTTGCCATAGTACTGTACGGTGCCGTTGGCCGGCTCATCGCTGTCGAACTTTATGGAAGCGAAGTCCGGGAAGGTCTTGACATCCAGCCACTTCAAGGCTGGCGACTTTTTGTCGGTGCTGTCGCACACCATGCCCTGGCCGCTGTTGCACAGGCCGATTGGGTCGTACTTGCACGACTGGTCAGCACAGTCGGTCTTGCCGTTGCCGTCATTATCGACACCGTCCTGGCACTGCGGCCCGACCTCAAAGGAAATGTAACCCTGCTTCATGAAAGATTGGCAGTCCGGGTCATTGTCCGAGACCAGGCCGTCGCCGTCCTCATCGACATTGGGAATAGCGCAGTTCTCGAACTTGACGTCGATGGAGCCTGGAGTGTAGTAGTACGGCCCGGCCACGTCTACCGGGTTGCTCTCATTCCGGCTCTGGTTGCCGGTGGCCACAAAGAAGCGCTGCACCTTCTTCGGGTTGCCGATGTCGGCCTTGTTGATGATCATGATGTTGACCGCGCTGATGTTGGCGAAATCCAGCACTGCCCCGCCCGGCGGTCCGCCTGGGCCAGGGCCAGGGCCGCCGCCCGGGCCGCCAAGCTGCATCAGGCACATGTCCTTCATGATGACGGTCTGCGCCACCATTGGCGCCCAGCTGCTGTTGACGCAGCGGAATGCGATCTTGATCTCGCCGGAAGTGGCGTTCTCGAAGTAGCGGAACTTATAATCCCAGCCCAGGCTGGAGGCGTTGGACTCAAGCGCGCAGCCGTTGCTGATGTTCTCGTCCACATCCAGATAGCGAAGGAACAGCGAGCTGAGGTTGATGGAACCTGGATATGACTTCTTGCACCAGGCGGCAGTGCTGACGTTCCTCAGCGCCATGCCAAGGTCGAACTTGTCAGCCTTGCCGGGCGACTCATGCACGCCCACTGGGCCGATATCCAGGTACGGCTCGACCACGTCGTTGAGTACATCAGTGCCGACGATTGTCGGCGGTTTATCAACACCCATGCCGCCGGACAGCTGCTGGTTGAACAGCGGGTCACACCAGCCATTGGTCGGGGAAAACTGCTGGCCAGGAGCTGGGTGGAAGAAGCATACCGACTGGTTTTCCATGCTGGCAGCGACCGGCCCTTTCTGGCCCAGGCAACCGGTCTGGTTGTTGTCCCACTGTATGCACAGTTGCGAGTCGAACGCACCCATGCCGCCCATCGGCCCGCTGACGCCGGCGCCGCTGGCGCCGAAGCCGCAGAACGGATTCTGGGTGCAGCTGCCGCCGGTCGAGTTGGTGTCAAGGCAATCGGCAAGGCCGTCGCCATCCTCATCGCCCGGCACGAAGCAGATTTCCTGCGGCGGGCCGGTCGGCACGCACACCGGGAAGCCGGATGATGTCATGTTCCAGGAACAGCCGCTGGGGGCCGCACTGGATGAGCATAAAGCTGGCGACATGCAGGCGTTGCAGGTCTGGCTGCAATCCTTCTTGAACGCAATTGCCTTCACTTCGCAGAAGCCGTCAGTCAGGTTGTCAAAGCTGCCGTCGCCGTTCAGGTCAAAGCTAAAGGGATCCGGAACCCAGGAGCAATTGGCCGCGCTCGTGGCGCAGATGCTGG
>JACQOC010000007.1 GCA_016202785.1 Candidatus Aenigmatarchaeota archaeon | reverse complement strand
GTCGCGCTGTTCCGCTACAACGGCAGCGCCTGGCAAGAATTGGACACCAAAGTGGTGGAAAGCGGCAGCGAGACCGTGGCCTATGAGGCCAAGTCGCCGGGCTTTTCCTTCTTCGCCATCGGCAAGCGCTTGCCTGGGAAAGGCATCACGTTGCCGGACCTGAGCGGCCTGGTGGTTCCACTGGTCGCATTGGTTGCTTTGGCTGTCATCATCTTTGCCGTCCACCAGCTGCGCAAGAAGGGTTGGCGGTTGCGCGACAAAGAGCCAAAGGAAAGGAAGAAGCCGAAGGACGTCACTTTTGAGGAAGAGCTGAAGGACATGGTCGAGCGCTAGCGTAGCGGCCCTAGCGGCCCTGCCCCCGTGCCATATGCTTATATAGGATGCGGCCAAGTGTAATCAGTGCATTATGACGGAACCGGATTCGATTGAGGACCTGCCGGGTGTCGGCGACAAGATTGCCGAGAAGCTGAAAGCGGCTGGTTACACGGATTACATGGGCCTGGCTGCTGCATCGGCCGCAGACCTGGTGCAAGCCTGCGCCGTCGGCGAGGATACCGCCAACAAGATCATCAATGCCGCGCGCGGCAAGCTGAAGATGGGTTTTGAGACCGCCACTAAGATCAGGGAACGGCGCAAGTCGGTCGGGAAGATCACCACCGGCTCCAAGACGCTTGACGCCCTATTGGGCGGCGGCGTGGAGACCCAGGCCATCCTGGAAGCGCACGGCGCGTTCGGCTCCGGGAAGTCGCAACTTGCGCATCAGCTGGCCGTCACCGTTCAACTGCCCAAGGACAAGGGCGGCCTGGAAGGCAAGGCTGCGTGGATCGACACCGAGCAGACGTTCCGGCCGGAGCGGATCGAGCAGATGGCCAAGGCCATGGGCCTGGATCCGGACCAGGCGTTAGAGAACATCCTTGAGGCCCGGGCCTATAACTCTGACCACCAGATTTTGCTGGCGCAGAAGCTGGACGACCTGATCAAGAAGAACAACGTCAAACTGGTCATCATCGACAGCCTCACTTCCACTTTCCGCAGCGACTATACCGGCCGCGGCACGCTCGCTGACCGGCAGCAGAAGCTGAACAAGCACCTGCATTACCTGCAGAAGTTGGCCGACGTGCACAACCTCGCGATCTACATCACCAACCAGGTGATGGCCCGGCCGGACATCTTGTTCGGCGACCCGACCGCGCCGATCGGCGGGCATGTGCTCGGCCACCAGGCTACCTATCGCATGTACCTGCGCAAGGGCAAGGGCGAGAAACGGATAGCCAAGCTCATCGACAGCCCGCACCTGCCGGAAGGCGAAACGGTTTTTGGGGTCACCGCAGATGGCGTGCGCGACATTGAAGTTGATGAGTAAATTAAAGCGGCCTTTGCACAAGCACAATTTGCTTACTTACTGGCCCATTCCGCCATCTTGATGGTGTCGTGTTTGTAGATGGCCAGGATGCCTTTGCCGGCCGCTTTTTGCATTAGTGGCACTTCGTCGGTGAACAGCCGCATGTCCGCTTTTGGATGCACTTCTAATATCTCCGCGCACAATTCCAGGCCGTTTCCGGAAACCGGATACTGGCCTTCTTTTTGCGGGATGGTGCCGTCAATAAGGTATTTGTCATATCGTCTTTTTCCTATATGGGCCAATGCCGTCTGGTAATCGGTGGCCGTGTTTACCCGGTAACCGAGTTTTTGGAAAATGTCCAGGTACACGTTCACCTGGAAAATGTTGTCCTCCACTATCAAAGCGGTCCGTGACATTTCGGTATCTGTCATAGTGTGATGCCCGGTGAAACAATCGTGCGAAGACTTAAATCTGCATTTAACCAGCCAACAAATAGGGGATAAGCAAATTATTTCTTGCCGCCTTTCAGCGTGCTCACATACTCCAGGCACAAGCCGACCCATTGCTCCAAGCCCTTGCCTTTGACGCCTTCCGGCCGGACATAGACGAAGCCGGCCATCGGCCTGCCGGTGAAGTCCATCGGCCGGGCGTGCGGCTTGGCTATCGCCTCTGCATGCCGCTCCTTGCCGACCCGGGCCATGAAATCACCCTTTTGCACACCGCAGAACATCTTGCCATCGAGCAGGAACGCGATGCCGCCGAACATTTCCTTTTCGGTCACGGCTTTCCTGCCTTTGAGGGTTTCTCTTATCCTCTCGGCCAGCTCGTTGTCATAAGCCATGCTGATTATTGGACAGGCAAATAATTAACCGCTAGCCGTCCCGTTCAGTTTCGTCGCCATCCATCGGGCCGGCACGAACGCCAGGTTCCACGGTATGGTGCTGAGCGCGGCGAAGAACACGATTAACGGCTCTGTCTCGCGGAAGAACTGGTAGGCCAGCACTATCGCCAGGCTGTTGTTCTTCCATGTAGTAAGGATTAACGCGCTCATCCGGTCCGGGAGGTCTTTCTTGAGCGCCAGCAACCAGCCGGAGGAAAACGTCACGGCAAACGCCACCAGGTATATCAGCAATATCTCCAGCACCAGCGGCATGTCCGCCAGCATCTCGGCCGACACGCCGGAGCCGACGCCGAACATGGTGAAGAGCAAAATCACTATGGCACCGGTCGGTATGTGCGGCTCGATCTCTGCCACACGCCTGTTCAAATATCGCTTGCAGGTTATCGAAGCCAGATATGGGACCAGTATGAAAATTGCGAGGAAGGAGAACATGCTTCCATATTCGACCGGCAAGCGGCTGCCGATGATGTAGTAGAACAGCAGCGGCATGGTCAGCGGCACCAGCAGCGACGTCGATACCACGTTCAGTATGTTGCGCTCGATCCGGGCCTTGAACATGATGGCCAGCGTGGGCGTGATTGCGCCGGCCGGCGCCGCGAACACCAACAGGGCGCCGATGCTCCATTCCGGCCGCAGCGCGAAAACGCTGGTGACGGCCAGAGCCGCTAGATAGACCAAGACCGGGCTGATGACCAGCACCAGTGCGGTAGGTATGCTTGGTACCGGTAGTTCCTGATTTCTTGGAATATCGCTCCGCTGTCCAGCTTCAGGAAGTTGAGGAACATGACCAGCATCAAGGTATGCTCGACGAACGGCCCGAAGTATGATGATACCGGCTTCAGGAACACGCCGAGCAGGAAGGCCAAAAGGAACAGGATGCCGAACCATCTGGCCACGAACCTAGCGAACCGGCTTGCGATATGTGCAACGATCATACGCGCAGCCCCTAGCGCACCGTCACGAACCGCGTGACGCCGTTCGATCGCTTGAAAATTATCCGGTCGCCTTTCGCTACGCTGATTGTTTCAGGCCGGTTGTCGGCAAGAACCATGCCGTTCTCGCGCTCGATGGTCACGACCGCCTTCTGGCCCTTTTCCAGCGGAATTGTTTCATGCTTGGGTTCCGTGTTGTTGAAGCCTACCCTAACCCCCTTGGCGAACGGCTTGCCGCCAATGGTGTGGTAATACGCAGTTGATCCATAAGCGGTAGCGGCAACCATACCGTCACCGATGATGCCGTGCAGTGAAACGGTTCCGGCCTTCAGCGCGAAGCGGAGCGCCCGTCTGGCATCGATGTTGTGCAGCTGCACCTCGTTGACGCCTTCCAAGGTTTTCCCGTCGGCCTCGGCCTGCACCTTCGGGAACTCGACGATTGCGTATTTTCCGCGCGCCACTTTGCCGAGCACCACGTCTAGCTGGTCTAGAGCATAGTGGCAATCCTTGACGATCTTGCCGCGCTTGAACGCTAACTTAGGCACACCAGGAAAACGTTGCTCCGCTTCCAGTATCGTGCCATCGCCGCCGTAAACCACGACGCACTCCGGCTTGCTGGTGACCAGGAAGCCGTGGCGCTGCATGGCCTGCCCCAGCCTAGCTTTCTCGCTGAACGCGAAAACCGCAACCTTCATACCATCTATTCATTACCCGGGTATTAAATCCGCTATACATCGGCCAATTGCCGCGCGCGTCGTTGGCGCGACCGCTGCATAGCGTTTTCCCGCCAAACAGCGTTTTGGAGCATATAAGTTTCCTGAAACAAGCACCCACTGACATGTAGTTAAGCTTATAAATAGGCCCCAACATAAATCATATATTCAAAATATCTCCCAAAAGAGATGATTGATGTTTCGGAGAGTGAAATGGGGCAAAGTGCTTTCGGACCTCATGTAATGGTTGACGCATCCAAATGCGTCTTTGATAAACTGGTAGATTACGACCTGGTTTTTGACATACTTGACAATCTCCCAGCCAAATTAGGCATGACCAAGATGACCGCGCCGTACGTGGTCAAGTGGCTGGACAAGTTCGGCACAGTCCCAGGAGTCAGCGGCTTCGTCATGATCGCGGAGAGCCACATCAGCATCCACACTTTCCCCGACCAGGATTACGTCTTCATCGACATCTTCTCCTGCCGGGAATTTGACACTGAGAAGGCGATCAAATATTTGGTGTCATCCTTTGGGGCCAAGAAGGTAACGACCAAGGTGATCAAGCGCGGCCTGGACTTCGACCGCAACAAGTGCTGCAGCCCGCTCGAGGCCAGGGTCGCACAGAAGGCTTAGTTTTCCTGCCGTTTCTTTCTTCCCAGCTTCGGCTGCAGCGTTCAATGCGGCCGCCGCGTTCCTAAAAGCTTTAAAAGCCTATCCCGCCAAATGTGATATAAAATCCGCAACACCCATGACAACGGATTTGCGGCCGGTCCCGGCAGGGAATGGCTGCAATATGAAATTGGAGGTAACATATGGCAAAAGCAGCGCACGTGAAATTCGAGGTTTCGAAGGAGCTAGCGGCTAGGGTGTATGAAGCCCTTACCGTGGTAAGGGAAAGCGGCAAGACGCGCAAAGGCGTTAACGAGACCACCAAAGCGATTGAAAAGGGCATTGCCAAGCTTGTTGTGATTGCTGAGGACGTCGACCCGCCGGAAATCGTCATGCACTTGCCCTTGCTGTGCAAGGAGAAGCAGGCGCCGTACGTCTATGTGCCGTCCAAGCTGGAGCTAGGCAAGGCGATCGGCATCGGCGTGCAGACTTCCTCCATCGCGGTCGTCGATGAGGGCGAGGCCAAAGGCCTGATCGAGCAGATAACAAGCGAAACCGTGAAACTTTCAGGTTGATATGACCATACCAGCAGAGGTAGTGCAGGTGAGCGGCAAGCTCGGGATAAAAGGCGTGAGCAGGGTAAGGGCCAGGGTTCTTGACGGCCACGACAAGAACAAGATCATCACGCGCAACGTTTCCGGGCCGGTCAAGCCGGGCGACATCCTCATGATTAAGGAGACCGGAATGGACTCGGAGTCCGCGTTCCGCTAGGCCATGGCCATACCGAAATGTTCCTTTTGCGGCGGCAAGCTGCCGGCCACGGCCGGCAAGATGCTGGTCAAGAACGACGGCCGCCTCTTTTATTTCTGCTCCGCGAAATGCGAGCGCAACTTCCTACTCAAGCGCGACAGCAAGAAAGTGCGCTGGACGCAGGCCTTCCGGAAGCTGAAGGGCATCGACAAGCCCGCGGCTGAAGTCAAGGCTTGAAATTTTCCAGGAATTCCTTCTCAGTGAAATGCAGCTCGCCGGGCAGTATCAGCACTCCCGGCGTCCGGTCAATTTTCTTGGACGCCAGCAAGCCCTTGATGCTGCCGAAGGCCATTAATTCATCGCCGCCGAGGTCGCACGCCGCGACCATTTCCGTTTCCGGCTGCAGCAGCTTGTAGCCCTTTTGCTTTTCGATGTCCAGCAGCAGCTGCAATGCCTGCTTCGGCGACAGGTAACGACCCTCGTCCGCCCTTACGTCCAGCAGCAGCAATGTGTGCAGGCCGCGCTTACGGTTTTCGAGCATGGTGTCGTAGAAGCCGGTCGGCTTGTAGCCTGGTTGTGGAAAGGGAATAGTGACGGACGGGCCGAACTTGTACAGGGGCAGGCCGGTTGCTGCCACGGCCGTGTAGATGCCGGAGCCGTGGATAACTCTGCCTTCTATTCCCAGCTTCCTGGCCTCCTGCAATAGCATGAGGTGAGTGGTTGCCGACAAGGCGTCGCCGCCGACCAGGATGCCGATGTCTTTGTTCTTGGCCTCAGCCAGCAGCCTTTTGGCGCCTTCCTCCAAGTTCCCCCTTCCGGCAACAATGACGGGCTTGCCGATAATTTTTTCCAGGCTGGCCTGGCTGGCAAATGTTTTAGTGGTATAGAAATCGGCATACAGTTTGGCGCATTTCTTCGCCGCCGCCAGCGCCCTCAGGCTCAGGTCCTGCTCGTCGTGCAGGCCGATGGAGATTAGGTAAAGCATGCAAGATATTGCCGCCGGCGTTAAAAAGGCCCAATCGCATTATGATTATGCGATACGACACGTCCGACAGTGGCGCAGCGCACGATCCAATCAGCTATGGCAGCACTGAACTTGCCTTTAATTCCATGCTATTTGAGATATCCCAGACGTTCCGCGAAAACACCATCCCGCTCATCTTCGCCTGGAATACCGGGGGCAGCATCAGCGGCCCTTCGACGGTCCACGGCAAGACCATATATTTCGGCGCCCATGACCACAATATCTTCGCAATCAATGCTGACGGGACTGAGAAATGGCGCTTCGCCACCAACGGGCCAGTGATAGCCGATATCAAAATAAAAAGCAATAGGCTCTATGTCGGCTCTTATGACCGGAATTTTTATTGCCTGGATTTGGCAGGCAACCTTGCCTGGAAATTCCAGACCAACGGCAGCATCGTTGCCCCGGCTTGCCTCAGTCCGGAAGCGATATACGTAGTATCCGAGGACGGCAACCTGTATTGCCTGTCATATGCCGGCACGAAACTGTGGAGCTTCCCGACCAACGGGCCGATCGGGACGTTCATCTACGCAGACGATACAGCCATCTACTTCGGCTCCTTCGACCAGAACGTATACTGCGTAGACAAGCGCGGCAGACTGAAATGGAAATTCCCCGCCACAATGCCGATCTGCAACGCAGTGCCGTATAAGGATTCCTTAATCGTGGCGTCCTTCGACGGCAAAGTCCATCGCCTAAGCAAAGACGGCAGCGTGCAATGGACATTCACCGCCAACAGCCAGATCAGGATACAATTGCCATTCGTCATCGGCGATACCATCTACTTCGGATGCAAGGACAACAATATGTATGCCTTGGACATGGAGGGTAGATTGCTGTGGAAGTTCCCTACCGACGCCGAGGTGGTGAGGGGCCCTTTGCTGCACGATTCCGTACTGTATTTCGGTTGCATGGACGGCAACCTGTATGCGGTTCAGCAGAGCGGCAGGCTGCTATGGAAGTTCAGGGCCCAGGGCGGCATAATCGCCACGCCTTCGCGTCTGGACGGCCTGATATTGTTCGGTTGCCTCGACTGCAACTTCTATGCTCTGGACCGGGAAGGCCGGCTGGCCTGGAAGTTCCATACCACCCTGTCCAACCCGTCTACGGTGAATCCAGAGCGCACGACCACCGTTTCGTTCAGCCTTCCGCAGCTGGACACGTTCTCTTCCGCTAACCTGGACATTTACAAACGGCCGGCAAGCCTGTCCGGCGAGGTTGGTGGCAGCGTATACTCCGCCATCAGCTCTGGTTACACCGGGAAAAGTGTGTACACGTCCCGGAAAAACAAATATACTTGACGACACCGCCTTGCCCAGCCTGTGCTTATTTTGTCCCATAGTTCAAAAAACTGTTTAAAGGCAAAATGCAATATTCAAGATGGCCTATGCCACGTCCTACTCGATCCCGACCGGAACCATAACCTATCACAACAGCGAACTGGTGATAACCTCGATGATGATGGAGATCTCCGAGACCTTCCGGGAGCAAGAAATTCCGATGATCTTCGCCTGGGGCACCGGCGGCAGCATCGACACCAACCCAGTTGTACATGGGGGCATCATTTATTTCGGTGCCCATGACCACCACATTTTTGCCGTCACTCCGGACGGACATGAGATCTGGCGCTTCACCGCCGACGGGCCGATTATGGCGGAGATAAGAATCCACCAGAATAGGCTCTATGTCGGTTCGTATGATAAGAACCTTTACTGCCTGAAGCTGGATGGTCGGCTTGCTTGGAAATTCCAAACCAACGGCGTCATAGTTGCCGCTGCCTGCGTTTGGCGGGATCATGTCTACATCGGCGCGCAGGACGGGACGCTTTACTGTTTGACTTTGGACGGCAAGTTGCTGTGGAGCTTTCCTACCATGGGACCGGTTGCCGCTAACCTGGATGCAGATGACAGCGCCGTGTATTTCGGTTCCTTCGACGGCAATGTTTACGCCTTGGGCCACGAAGGAAGGCTGCTCTGGAAGTTCCCGGCACCTTCAAAAATCTGCAACGTCATAGCAGGCAAAGATTTCATACTCGCCGCCTCTTTCGACGGCCGGATATTCATGCTCGACCAGAACGGCGTGCTCCAATGGAAGTTTGAAGCCAACGGCATGCTGAGATTCCAGACGCCGTTCCTTATCGAAGACCGGATATATTTCGGCTGCAAAGACAACAATTTCTATTGCCTTGACTTGAACGGCCGGCTTCAATGGAAATTCCCTACCGCTAACGAGGTGGTGAGGGGCCCACTGCTGCACGACAACGCGCTGTATTTCGGGGACCTTGACGGCAATCTTTATGCAATCAGCACCGAAGGAAGGCGGCTCTGGAAGTTTAGCGCCCGCGGCGGCATCATATCCACGCCGGTAGCATACGACGGCAAGATAATTTTCGGCTGCCTTGACTGCAACCTTTATGCCCTTAATGAAAGTGGAGAAGTAATATGGAAATTCCAGACGACTCTGTCATCGCCATCGGTGCCCAACCCCGACGTTCAACCCAATATCGCCTTTTCCCTGCCGAAACTTGAAGGGCTTTCATCCGAAAGCCTGGACATATACCGGAAACCTGCTGGCCTATTCGGCGAAGGCGGGAGCAGCGTCTATACATCTAGCGATGCTAGTTACCTCACAAGAAGCGTCTATACCTCGAAAAAAAGCAAATACGCCTGATTTTATCGAGCCAGATCAAGTCCACGCTTATCTGGCCAGCGCGCTGCCCGGATATTGCGCCTTCCAGCTCGCCCAACTCTGCTCGTTTACTGGGATGCGCGCCAGCCGTAAGCCCCGGCTGCCGGAAGTGCGGCCAGTTCCATCTAGGCCCCATTCGTTGCCGGTGTTGTCCCGTATGCCGCTAGGAATCTTCTCGAAGGTAAGCAGGTTGCCGTTGACAATGCGGTCGAAAGCCATGGCCGATTGCGTGCTCTGGTTCCAGACCAGCAAAACCCGTTGGCTGCCGACCGCGTCGTTGATGATCCCAGACCTGGCGACTGCCGCCTTCAGGTAGGCCTTGGCGCTGCCGTCCAGCGCTATGCCATACACCGGCGCCTTGCCTTCCGGCCCGACGCTCGGCTGCAGCGCGAACAGCGCCAAAAGAATGCCGGCCGCTAGGGTGCAAGCGATGGCGTAGATGAGGATGCGGTGCTTCATATGCTATCTTGTCTGCGCCCATAAAATCCCAGAGTGCTGCCAGCGTTCATATATCCAGCCAGAGAATACCATGCATGGAACGCGTCATCCTGCACATCGACTTGGACTACTTCTACGCGGCCTGTGAGATTAGGCGGGACGGCTCGCTGGCCATCAAGCCGGTCGTCATTTGCATGTTCTCCGGCCGCAGCCAGGACAGCGGCGCCGTTGCTACCTGCAATTACCTGGCCCGCGACTTGGGCATCAGCTCCGGCATGCCGATCTCGGAAGCCAAACGGCTGGGCGCCGGCAAGGCGGTTTTCCTTCCGGCCGACATGGAATATTACCGCTCGACTTCCGAACGGATTATGGAGCTGCTCGAGAACCACGCCGATTCCTTCGAGCAGGTCAGCGTTGACGAGGCCTACCTGGATGTCAGCCGCAGGTGCCAAAGCCTGGGCGCGGCCGTGGAACTTGGCCGACAGATAAAACTGGAGGTGCAGGAGAGCGAAGGCCTGACCTGTTCCATTGGCGTCGCGCCCAACAAGCTGCTGGCAAAGATCGCGGCCGGCCTGCACAAGCCGGACGGCCTGGCCAAGATTGGGGTGGAAGCCGTCCAAACAGTTGTCTGGCCCATGCCGGCCGGCAAGCTGTTCTCCGTGGGCCCAAAAACCGAAGAAGAGTTGGAACGGCTTGGCCTAAAAACTGTCGGCCAGCTGGCCGCTGCCGATATTGGCATCCTTACCGCGGCGTTCGGCGACAACCGCGCGCGGCAGCTGCACGGCTTTGCCAGTGGCATTGATGACCGGGAGGTAGCGCAGACCACAAGGCAGCAGCTGGCGCGCATTGCAACCTTGAAGAGCAACACTAGAGATGTCGCCAAACTCGATGAGTTTATCGATTACTTGGCCGGCCTGCTGGAAGAGAAGCTGCGCAAGGACGGAAGGAAGTTCCGCAACGTTGCCATCATCGCCATAGCTACTGACCTGCGCTTATACACTAGGAGCAAGACGCTGGAACAAGCGATTGCCGACCTCGAAACCGCAAAACTGGCGGCCAAGCAGCTGATGCGTGCCTTCCTGGAGGAGCACCCGAAAGTCACCTTGCGCCGCGCCGGGATCCGCGTGTCAGGCTTTGTCGAAGAGCAAAAAGTTGCCGGCCAGAAAAGCCTGGGCGACTTCCGATGAGGCTAATTGAATGAATGCGCCATAGCTTCCCGAAGCAGAAAGAAAAACAGAAAGAAGGGGGCCTTGCGGCCCCGCTAGGAAATTAACCAAGGCTTAAAGCATCCTGATGCCAAGCCGCTGCTCAAAGGTCGAGGTGGCTGCCTTGTGCTCCTCTTCCACCGGTCCCAGGATGAACGGTGACTTCACGCCAGTCACTATCGTTATCACCCGGATCCTACCCTGGAACTTCGGGTCGATCCTTGCGCCCCAGATTACCGGAGCGGATGGGTCAAGTTCTCGGCTGACATGTTCGCCGATCATGTTGACTTCATCCAGCCGCAGGTCGTCGCCGCCGGTCACGTGGACCAGCGCGCCTTTGCCGCCCTCGTAGCTGACGTCCAATAGCGGGTTGGTCATGGCCTTCACCACCGCGTCCTCGGCTCGGTTGCTTGCGTTGCTCTCCGAATAGCCGACGGCTGCCACACCTCCCGAATGCATTATCGCCTTGACGTCGGCATAGTCTAGGTTCACCAGGCTTGGTGTAGCGATGGTCTCAGTTATACCTTTTATAATGGTCGAGACCAAGCTGTCCGCAACCCCGAAGGCTTGCTGCAGCGGCAGGTTGCCTGCCACCCTGAGGAGCCGGTCGTTCTCGATCACGATCACGGTGTCGGCATATCTCCTCATGTTGTACAGGCCATCCTCAGCCTTGCCCATCCGGCTGCCTTCAATCTTGAAGGGCATGGTCACAAAGCCGATGGCTATCGCCCCCGCCTCCTTGGCAATGCGTGCCACCACTGGCGCCGACCCGGTGCCGGTGCCGCCGCCAAGGCCGGTTACGACATACACCATGTCGACCCCTTCCATCAGCTTCCTAAGGTCGCCATGGCTTTCCTCTGCAGCCTTCCTGCCCACTTCTGGGAACCCTCCTGCGCCTAAACCTCTGGTCAGCTCTTTGCCGATAAGCATGCGCTTGTCGGCCTTGCTGATCTGCAGGTGCTTCACATCGGTGTTTATTATCGCGGTTGTTGCACCCTTGATGCCCATTTCGGTGAGCCTGGTCACGGCATTGTTGCCGGCACCACCACAGCCGACGACAAGTATCCTTGCCTCCTTCACGTCAACATCAAAGCCGTCGTGCGCTGGCGCGGTCTTCTGTGGCTCATGGCTCAGTGCATCTTGTAGCAATGATTCCATATTTTTTACCCCCTTTTTAAATTTTCCCTCCCGTCAACTCGGCACCTAGTGGCGTCATACGTTTCAGAGAGCGAAAGGTTTATTAGCGGGACAGTGCCCAGTTATACTATTGTAATGTTTTTTTGAGAAGCTGCCAGACAAACTGCTTGCCGGAAACCGGTTGTCTGTTTTCATTGTTACATATGAATATTGGCTCCAACCCATATATAAAG
>JACQOC010000038.1 GCA_016202785.1 Candidatus Aenigmatarchaeota archaeon | reverse complement strand
TGAACATCCTGGTGGTCGGCGGAACAGCAAGCGGCAAGACCAGTTTGCTGAACGTCCTGACCACGCTGATACCGCCGTCGCACCGCATCATTAGCATCGAAGACACCCGGGAAATCCAGCTGCCGGGCTTCCTGCACTGGGTGCCTTTAACAACTAGGCCGGCCAACCCGGAAGGGAAAGGCGAAGTGACCATGCTCGACCTGATGATAAACTCGCTTCGGATGCGCCCGGACCGCATCATCGTCGGGGAAATCAGGCGGGCCAGGGAAGCCGAAGTCCTGTTCGAGGCCATCCACACCGGCCACTCGGTATACTCCACCATCCACGCCAACACGGCAGAAGAGACCATCAAGCGGCTGATCAACCCGCCGATCGGCCTGCCGATGTCGATGTTAGGGGCTTTGGATCTCATTGCCGTCATGCACCGCGACCGGCGCAAGGAGATCAGGCGCTTGCTGGAGGTGGTGGAGCTGGCCGGATCAGGCAGCGACAAGTCGGTCGAGCCCAACCCGGTGTTCCGCTGGATCCCGTCGGATGAAATCATCACGCTGAACAAGCCCACCCGAGTGCTGAACCAGCTGAAGCTGTATGCCGGCATGGATTATGACGCTTTCGTCCAGGATCAGCGGCAGCGGGTGGCAGTGCTGGACTGGCTGGTGAAGGGCAAGGTCAACGACATCGACGCCGTCGGCAAGATAATTTCGGAGTATTACAACAGCAAGGACAAGGTGCTCAAGCGCGTCGGCTACAAGGATTAAGGCGGTAAAGCTTACCCGATCATTTAACCATTTCCACGCCCGGCATGACCCATGCTCCTGACAGCCGCTTGCGGTTTTCGGCCATTAGCGCGCCGTCCAGGCCGGGCTCCGGCCGCAGGCCTAGCTGCCGGCCGAAGGCCATCAGGTCGTATGGCGCACGCAGGTCAAAAGCCGACCTGGCCTCGGCGGACAGGACAAAGGGCGCCTTGCACTTGCGCAGCAGCCGGGCCGCCTGCAGCATGGAGCGCATGGCAGTTATCCGGCTCAGCCGGGAGCTGTGCAGCAGCTGGCCGAAGGATAGGCAGACGGCAACGTTGTTCTTCTTGGCGAACGCGGCCATGACATGATCCAGCTGCGGCCGCGCCTCCGCCACCCACTGCGGCAGCACGATGTCTAGTTCAGCGGTTTCCAGCGCGGCGCGCAGCCCTTCAGACGTCTGGCAGACCGCAGCTATCACCAGCGCTTCCTTGCGGTAAGTGCTGGCCAGCTTCCTAATCTGCGCCGGCCGGTCCGTCGTTATTTCCAGCCCGAAGTAGGCCGCAAAGTTGCCGTACAGTTTGGCCAAGGCCGGCTCCTTCAGCTGCTCGAACCGCTCCTGGGGCAATAGGAAACAGCCGCCTTTCCAGCCCAATTTGCCGGCGCAATCGGCCGCCTGCTGGATGCTATTCTCATCGGCAACCCTGATGCACTGGTCGTAGTGCCACATCCTAGTTATTGGGGCCGCGCGCCAAATAAGCTCGACAGGTATATCAAGCGTCGGGCCAAAACAGTCTATGGCGATTGACAGCAATGCCGACTTGATTGCCGGGCTGGTAGCCGCTGGCTACCTGAAGTCGGAGCCAGTGATAAGGGCATTCCATAATACTGACCGCAAACTTTTCGTGCCGCAGGAATATGCGGACAACGCCTACCTGGACGAGCCGCTGCCGATCGGCCAGGGGCAGACCATATCAGCTCCGCATATGGTAGCGATCATGACCGAGCTGCTGCAGATAAGCAAGGCCGACAAGGTGCTAGAAATAGGTTCAGGTTCTGGCTACCAGGCTGCCATCCTGGCCAGGCTGGCAAAAAAAGTGTATTCCATAGAGGCCGATCCGGCCCTGGCACGGCAGGCGGAGCAAAATTTGGCAGCAGCGGGCAGCAAAAACGTCAAGGTTATGACCGGCGACGGCCGCTTTGGCCACAAGCCGGCAGCCCCCTATGCAAGGATTGTTGCCACTTGCGGCCTGCCGGACTTTTTTCCGGAGCTGGCCAGGCAGCTGAAGGCCAAAGGCATCTTCCTGGCGCCAATCGAAACCGGCTACGGCTATCAGGACCTGGTTTTGGCCCGGAAGAAAGGCAAGGATCTGGAGAAGGAAAAGCACGGCGCATGTGCGTTCGTGCCGTACCGCAGCCTGGAAAACGCGGCCCGGCTATAAGTCTATGCTGTCCGGATCCGACTGGCTGAATAGTTGCGGGTGCTGCTGGCCCTTTATCGCATACTCGTCGTGTGCGACGGCATGGTCGAAAAGGGCACGCAAGCTCATGCGACCGTCAACTTCAGGGAGGCGGTCATCCCAACCCCTAAGGAACGGCAAAGTGAAGGAGTTGCTGGTGCTGTCCTCATCCACGTCGCAGGCCGACACGGCCGCCCACTCATGTTTGCCGGTGCGTCGCGCAAAGCCGCCGGACTTGCACTGGTCATAAAGCAATATGCCTTGATTTGGATAGATTTTCAGCAGCTGTTTCGCCCATTCTGCCTCGCTTATTCTGCTGCCGCCGGCCAGCGATATGGTAGACATTCTGGTAATCTTTCCCGCCGCCGGATCAGGGAAATAACCATAGTGGCCGTGGCCCGTAACGTAGATAAACACTCTACTCCGTTGCGAAACCATGGACTCCAAATGCTCAATTAGCTTCCCGATCGACTCGGGCGAGGCCGGCCCGTCGGTTTTGTGGCGGTTGCCGTCAGCAGCGGCATTGCCAGTGCCATAAAGAACGTACATGTTCGCATCATCATAACCGTTCTTGCTCAGCACTGACCGAAAAACCGCTTGGTTGAACTCATAGAGCGGGTTGGTG
>JACQOC010000040.1 GCA_016202785.1 Candidatus Aenigmatarchaeota archaeon | reverse complement strand
GCGGTGGTCAGCTGCAGGCCGGAAAAGAACAGGTAAAAGGCCAGGCCGCCGCCGACGATGCCGATGGCCAGCAAGTATTGCCATACCTTGCCGTTCGGCCGGCCCTGGCTGAAGCCGTGCGTAGCTATGGATAGGCTGAAGAACAGCGCGCCAACCAGCATGGCCCGCACCGCGGTGAACACCAACGGGTCCAGGTCGACGACAAAGATCTTGTTGGCGAAAATGGCAAAACCGCTGATGATGGCTGCGGCAAATGCGAGCGCCGTTCCCTTGGCTTCGTGGTCCAGTTTCACTAGCTAACTGTTGGCCGCCGGCTTAAAATGCGTTTGCCAAGCATATTAGCCACGGCGCCAAATCCAAGCATGGACTGTCCGGCATTCACCGGCAAGCTATGCCGCTTGACCGGCTGCGACACCAGCTGCCCGCAGCAGGGCAGGATGGGCGGCGGCTTCTGCCATAAGTACCAGATCGATAGCGATGAATTAGGCAAGGTGCTGGCTTCGGTACGGAACAAGATTACGCGCTAGTCACTGCACGAAAATAGAGCGCGGCCCATACACTATCAGCCACGTTGTCAGCATGGTCAGGGCGAATGCCAGGCTCAAGAACAAGGGTAGGCCGTAGCTTGCCAACGCCTCCCCATTGCCATTGCCGTTGTGGCTGTAGTCCTTGTAGATCAGGTAGGTCAGGCCGGTCAGGATGATGCCGGAGCTGCCGAAAATCAGCGGGAAGAACAGCAGCACGTTCTCGTTCAGCAGCATGAAGGTAGTCATTGCCCCCATCAGCCCGCCCATGAAGCCGGCCATCAGGCCTTCCATGACGCCCATGATCCCGCAGCAGCGGCCAGCGTACGCGCCAAACGCCATGCCGACCAGCATGCCATAGGCGGAACCGACAAACATGCCGTTGGTGGCGCCGACAATGGAACCGAGCATGAAGCCGGATAACATGCCGATGGTCATGCCGATCATCATGCCGGCCTGGCAGCTGACCTTCTTGTGGTAGGCGCGCAGCTGCCAGAGGGCGGTGCCGGCCAGCGTGACGGCAAGGATCAGGTAAAACAGGTAGGAGCCGTAGTTGCGCGCGGCAAAGTTCGGCAGGTTCATGAAGAACGCGTAATAGGCAAGGGTTTCAACGATGCCGAGCAGCGCAAAGGTGACCAGGCCAGTCTTGACGGCCTGCCGCTCGACATGCAGTCGCGAGCGGTCAAAAATCAGGTGGGAAAAGAAATCCATGCCGACCGAGGCGTTTTGCGCGCTGCTGCCCGAGGCGATGCCATAACCAGAGTCCTGCACCGCCTTGGTGATGGCCGGCAGGCCGGCCTTGGCGTCATCGTATTGCACCGCTGCGGTGCCGGTGCGCTCCTCGATGGCCACGCTGCTCACCCCCGGCACCGCGCTGATCGCGCGGGTCAGCACTTTGGAGCAGCTCGCGCAATGCATGCCGGTTATTGTTACCTCGGAAGTGACGATGGCCATGCTACACCTCGTAACCCTCGTCCCGGATGGCGGCCTTGATTTTCTCCATGTCCACTTTGGCCGGGTCGAAACTGAAGGAAACCGCGCCGGTCTTGTGGTCGGCCTTGGCGCCCTTGATGCCCAGGTCGTCCAGCGCCATGGCAATCAGCTGCTCGCAGCTGTTGCAGTGCATGCCCTTGACGTTAAGCAGCATTTTTTTCATAACTAGGCGACAACGATCCGGCCCTTCCCCATGTTCATGCCGCAGGCAAACGGTATCGTGCCTTCCTGGTCGGCCTTGAACTCGACCACATTGTCCCGTGCCGTCAGCTGCTTGGCGATGCCCAGGCTCGGGATGCGCAGATAGGTGTAACAGCCGATCAGCTTGTACTGCGACTGCAGATCCGCAACCAGCCTGACCGTTTGGCCTTTCTTGACGTTGATGGTGTTCGGGTAATAGTTGTAATCGCGGAACTGCAAGGTAACCTCGCGCACCGCGCCGTCGCCAGCTGGCGCGCTGCCGGCATTGTTGGCATTGCCGTTCGGGTCAGGGGCTTTAGCGCTGACCAGGTTAAGGTACGCGTACGGCAGCGAAACCAGCACGAACAGCAGAATGGCGGCCAGGCCGACAATGCCAACGCCTTGGGTAATTTGCTGTCGGTCCATCTCAGCGCTCCTTGCGGTAGGCGGCCAGCTTGCGCTTGGCGCTGTTCAGATGGCGCGCACTGCCTTGGGCAGCGCTGGCAAACGCGTCCGCTGCCAATTCTTCCTGGTTCAGCTCCGCGCTAAAGCCTTTGAACAGCCAGAACGGGCTGAGGCGCATCAGGTAAGCGGAAACCTTGAAGGCCGATGCCCGGCTTTGCAGGTGGGCCAGCTCGTGCAAGATGACCGCTTCGATCTCCTTGCGGTTCAGGATGTCCAGCATGCCGACCGACAGCACGACGGCCGAGCGGAAAGTGCGGAAGGAAAAGGCGTAAGGTTTTGCGTCCTTGGCAGCATACATTCTTGGCTGCCTGATGCCCATGCGTTTGGACTGGCGGCGCACGAAGGCCAGCAACGACTTGTCGGCCAGCCGCACGTTGCGGCCGGTGAGCAGGAAGTAGGATGGAATGACGACGAAGCCAGCTATGGCGCCCAGCGCCAGCGCGGACGGCAATGCCAGCACCGCGATGCCGGCCGGGCTCTCGAAGCACGGCAAGCACAGCATGCCGCACGCCTGGTTGGTGGCAAATACGGCCAGTGGGAAGAACAGCGAGGTGAGGTGCAGATAGATGAGGCCAATCTTGCCTTTGCCGGACAGCTGGAACCTCTTAAGCGCGAGCAGGCTGGCCAATGCAACCGCCAGTCCAGCCCCGGCCAGCCAGTACTTGGTCGGGTCCAGGGCCACCTGCACGAAGCAGGCATCGACCGGCATCAGCCTCTCCCGCGCTTGGGCCGGGGCTCGGCAAAGCGCTCGTTGAAATAATTGACCGCGATGTCGCCGAAATTGTAAATCAGCTTGTTGGTGATGCTTTCCAGCACCGACTTCTCAAACTCCTGCTTGGAGGTGCAGGGGTAATAAATGTAGTGGGCGCCGCCCTGGCCGTTCTCCACTTCCCGGGAGACGATGCCTTTCTTGTGCAAGCGGTCCAAACCGACGGCAATGCTGGTCAGCGCTATGTCTTTGCGCGGCTTGAGGTGGGCGTGCAACTCGCGCACCTTGGCCTTCTTCTTCTCCCACAGCGCTTCCAGTATCGAGTTCTCCAGCGGGCTGAGCACGGCCTCGTAACCGGAACGGTTGAACCGCACCTTGTCGACATTGACCATATGCTTATTTGCCAGCAAGCCTAATAAACTTTACATTTTTTGTAAAGGTCAACTACGCAAGCACTACGGGCATGCACAAAAGCATTTACAAAACTTGCAAACCTTTTTAAGTTTTGCCGCACCATCTATTGTTATGGCCATGCTGATCCTGCAAGTGCTAAGGCAGAAAAACTACCTGGCGCTGGCCGCGCTGGCCTCCGCGTTCATGCTGTTCATCTACCCGTATTCGCAGACTTTGGGCAACAACATTGACCTGTGGTTCGAGATCATCCAGCCGGCCAACCTGGTGCTTTACCTTGCGTTTGCCGGCCTGTTCGGGCCGTTTTTTGCGCTGCAAGTGTATAACCTGCGTCAACCGAAGGTGTGCAACGTCAAGGGCAGCGCCAGCGCCGGTTTCGCTTCTTCCGTGCTGGGCTTCTTCGCCATCCAGTGTCCGGGCTGCATCTCCTTTGCCAGCCTGTTCCTGCCGCTGAGCGCAACAACTTTTCTGGCGGCCAACAATGTCGTCATAACCGCGGCCAGCGTGTTGCTGTTGGTTCTGGGCATGCATTTGCTGGGCGCGTTCCGCGACGCGCAGGCGGTACGGACGAACAAGCAGTAAGCCAAATAGCGCGGTCAGGCAAATTGCGACCGCAGCAGCGGGCGCAATCGCTCGCATGCCAGTTCCAGCTGCTTCAGCACGACATGTTCATCGTCAGCATGCGCAAGTTCTAATTTCCCCGGCCCGAAAATGGCGCATGGGATGCCCCAGCCGGACAGTTGGGCCGCATCCGTCCAACCCGGGCAAACGCCTGCCGGCCCGAGGTGTTTGGCAAAGGCCGCCGAAAGGTTTTTCGGCAAGGAATAGGCCGGCGCGCGGTCGAGAAATTCCATGCCAGCGCTGATGTTGTGCGCCAGAAACGTTTCAGCTTCGCCCATCGTTGCGCCCGCCGGGAACCGGTAATCAAGCAGGATGCGGCACGCAGTTGGCGTTGCATTGGACGGCCCCATGGACTCTATTCCCGTTACGGCAAGCGCGCCACCGTGCGCTTGCACCATGGGCTGCAAGCCTCTGGCCTTCGCCACCAACTCCAGTGCGCGGTAAATCGCATTATGTTGGCTGCCCAAGCTGCTGTGGCCAGCCTTGCCGGCAACCGTAACTTTTGTCAGCAGCCGGCCGCGGCAAGCCGTCTGCAACTGCAGGTTGGTCGGCTCCAGGCACACCGCAAGCTTGGCTTGCAGCCGGCCTTTTTCATGCAAGAGGTTGAGGCCGTTGGGCAACGGACCCTCTTCCCCGGAGTAGAAGACGAAAGTTGCATTCTCGCTTTGCGCCAGCTCCAGCATGACCGCCAGGCCGGCCTTCATGTCGCATGCGCCTCTTCCCTGCAGCCTGCCGTTCGCCACTTTCGGGATCAGCTGGCCCAAACTGGCCGGCGGGACCGTGTCCAGATGGCCGGCCAGCATGACGCTTCCCGTGCCGGCAATAATGTTATTTTCGCTGCGCTCGACCGCCAATCCAAAGCCGGCCAGCTTTGCTTCCACATAGTCAGCGATGCGCTGTTCCTTGCCGGTGGTGCTGTCGATGCGGACCAGCTCCTCAAGGCAGCGGCTGAGCGAATCCATGTCCAGGCCTCCGTGCGGTTATGACTCTTGCTGGCCCGTGCTCCACCAGCACCTCGCACGGCAGGTCGTGCGACAAGAACAGCGGCATGCTTTCGGTGAAGCCATACGCCCCGGCCTGGCCGAAAGCGATGGTGTCGCCGGGCAATGCTATGGTGTCAAGCGTGCCGAGCACGTCCAGTGGCGTGCATAACGGCCCGGTAAGGATTGTTTCAGCCGGCCCGCGCTCCAATAAATTGAAGCTGGGATGCGCCGTTTTGGTCAAAGCTGGCCTTAGGAAACAATTCATGCCGCCGTCCAGGATGGCGTAATTTTTTCCCCTGGAGGTCTTCGTATCAACGACTTGCGCCAGGAAAAAACCTGCCGGACCGGCCAGATAGCGGCCCGACTCCAGGCAAACCTGCGCGTCCCCCAGCGCCTGCCCCTTGGATATTGTATCAAGCGCACTTGCCAGCCCAGCGGTGTCAAACTCCTGCTCGCTTTTTGCGTAAGGTATGCCGATGCCGCCGCCAATGTTGACGTATTCCAAGCCAACATGGTTTGCCAGCCGGCCGGCGCTGGCGAACGCCTGCCGGGCGTGGGCCAGGAACTCGCTTTTGTCCAGCACCTGCGAAGCGGCATAGACATGGACGCCTTTGACCTCGACATGGTCAAACTGTTCCAGGCCGGCAAGTTTATCCGCGGTCAGCTGTTCCGCGTCGATGCCGAATTGCCTGCTGGCCCCGCCCATTTGCAGGCCGGCCTGGCCAGGCGTATGCAGCGGGTTGACGCGCAGCGCAACGCCGGCAATTTTTCCTAGGCGGTGCGCGATGCCGTCGATGCGCTGCAGCTCGCCGAAGCTTTCCGCGTGCAGCATATGGATGCCGGCCGCAAGCGCCGCTGCCAATTCCTTGTCGGTCTTGCCCGGGCCGGCAAACACGATTTCGCGCGCCGGAACGCCGGCAGCCAGCGCGGCCGCCAATTCGCCTCCGGACGCTATTTCAATGCCGAAACCGTGCCGCCGGAATGCCTGCACGATTTCCGGGTGCGGGTTGGCCTTCATCGCGTAATAGATCTTCCAACCGGCCGGCACGGCCGCCTTCAGCTTGCTGGCCTGCAGGTCCAGGCGGTCCGCGAAATAGACATAGCAGGGCGTGCCAAACTCCTTTGCTATCCGCAGCAACTGTTGCCTCATAATATCGCCTCGGCGATGCGCCGCATGCCCTCCCTGATCTCTTCCGGGGCGGCGGTAAACGACAGCCGCAAGTGGCCGTTGCCGGCATTGCCAAACGCCTCGCCAGGTATGACGGACACGCCATTTGCTAGCGCTTGGTCGGCCAGCTCCGTGCCAGAGCCAAGCTCGGACAGATCCGGGAAGAAATAAAAAGCCCCGCCAGGTTTTGCTGCCCTGCCCACTTGCCAGTGCCGGAACTCGTCCCACATGGCATCCCGTCTTTGCTGCAGCGCGTGCCGGAACGCCTGCTCATGCCGTTTGTCCGCCAGCGCCGCCATGGCCGCGGCCTGCGATACCGAACTGGCGCAGGTGGTTAGGTACTGGTGGGCCGCTTCCAGCTGGCGTGCGATTGACAACGGCGCGATGGTCCAGCCCAGCCGCAGGCCGGCCGCGCTGGCCCGTTTCGAGATGCCATCGATGATGATCGCCTGGTCAGTTCCGATGGCCGGCGAAAAGTTCCGTTCCTCATAGTATAGAGCTGAGTACACCTCGTCCGAGATTACGGCAAAGCCGTGTCGTTCCGCCAAGGCGGCCAGCTCTGCGGCCTGCTTCTTGGGCAGTATTGCGCCGGTCGGGTTGTTCGGGAAGTTGAGGATGACCGCCTTGGCATCCCGGGCCGCGCTTTCCAGCCGGGTGAAATCGATGCCAGCTTCGGCCATCCTGACCATGTTCACCTGCGCCCCGAGCGCCTGCAATATCGGCGCGTAGGCCGGATAGGCCGGCTCCAAAATGACGGCCTTGTCGCCCTGGTCGACCAGCGCGAACAGCGCGGCGAACAGCGCTTCCTCCGCCCCGCAGTTGATTATGACGTTGCCGGCGGTGAAATCCGTTCCGCGCTCCGCGTTGCAGTTTTCCGCCACCAGCTGCCGCAGTTCGGCGAACCCGGCGTTGGGCGAGTACCTAGTGTGGCCATCCTGCAAGGCCCGGATGCCGGCCTGCCGCACCGACTCCGGCAAGGGAAATTCGAGCTGGCCAAGCCCGAGGTTTATCGCGCCGTTCGGCGCCTTCTCGGCATAAGTGCGCAATAGCGATTTCCGCACCTGCCCCATGCGGCTGGCGGGCAGCATCATCGCAACCCCTCTTCCAGCGCAACCGCAGCATCGGTCTTGCCGTCCCGGTACTTGACGATGAGCGCGGCCTGGCTGCCCAGGCGATTGCGTTGCGCGAAAGCGCTGTCCCGCATCCGTACGCCCGGAACCACGACCGCATTTTCCGGCACCTCCAACCGGCCGTTTTCCGGTGCCAAAACTGTTTCATTGACGCAATCATAAAGCGGTACCGATGGCGTGAGCTGCAGGCCCGGTGCCAACACCGCTCCTTTTCGCACCAGCACGCCGCTGAACAGACCGCAATTGCCGCCGATGAAAGCGTGGTCCTCGACGATGACCGGCAAGCTACCGACCGGCTCCAGCACGCCACCTACCTGGACACCGGCGCTCACATGCACGCTATTGCCGACTTGCGCGCAAGAGCCGATCAAGACGTGCGAGTCGAGCATGGTGGAGCTATCCACATAAGCGCCGACATTGACGTAAGTGGGCGGCATGATGACTACACCCTTGCCAAGGAATGCGCCTTTCCTGATGGCCGAGCCGCCGGGCACCAACCGGATGCCGTCATCCAATGCAATGTGTTTCAGCGGAAAGGCCTGCTTGTCGAAAAAACTGTTCCCGGCAAATTCCATCTCAACAACTTTGCTGGCCCGGAACGCGAGCAGAATGCCTTTCTTCACCCACGCATTGACCTGCCAGCCGCTGCCGGCCGGCTGCGCCGCACGCACTTGGCCGCAGTCCAGCGCTTTCAGGAACGCTTCTAGCAGGCCGCTTGCTGCCGCTCCGCTGTCGTATGCGTTTTCAACCTCTGCTCGCAATGCTGTTTCTGAGGTCATGTCAGATGTAGCCTCTCTTGTGCAGCAGCTCGGCGTGCAGTATGCCGTTGCCGGCCGCGCCCCGGATGGTGTTGGATGCCAGGCATGAGAACAGCGTATAGCTGCCTTTCTGCCGGAGCCGGCCGACCGTGACACTCATGCCGTTGCCGGCACTCCAGTCCTTGCGCGGCTGCGGCCGGTCAGGTTCTGCTCTTACCACGATCGGTTGCGTTGGGGCGGTGGGCAGGCCCAGCTGCTGCGGCGCGCCGCGAAACTGTTCCAAGGCCTGCGCGATGTCCGCCAGGCTTGGCCGGTCGGCAAACTCGATGGCCACGCTTTCCAGGTGGCCTTCCTGGGTATTGACGCGGTTGCAGGAAGCGATGACCTCCATGTTTGCATGTCTTACTGCGCCGTTTTCCAACGTGCCGAGCATCTTAGCCAGCTCCATTTCCATCTTCTCCTCCTCGCCATTGATGAACGGGATGGCGTTGTTCTGGATGGCCAGTGATGGCACGCCGGGAAACCCGGCGCCGCTCACCGCTTGCATAGTGGTGACGATGATTTGCTGCGGCCCGAACTGCTGCAATGGTTTGAGCGCCAGGGCCAGCTGGCAAGTGGAGCAGTTCGGGTCAGAAGAGATGAAGCCGGCCCAATTCCGGTTTTGCCGCTGAGCCTCTATCAGCCCGATATGCTCCGGATTGACTTCGGGAATCAGCAATGGTACGTCTGCGTCCATGCGGTGCGCGGCCGCCTTGGACACCACGCCGATGCCGGCGGCAGCTAACTCTTTTTCCACCCGCAGCGCGACGTCGGACGGCAGTGCCGAAAAAGCGAGCTCGGCGCCGCTGTCCGCAACCTCTTTGGCAGTGCAACCTGAAACCGCCATGCCGCCGGCAAACTCCGGCATTTCCGTGTCCAGCACCCAGTTGCCGGCCGGCCCATACTGCTTCCCTTTGGAAGCGTCCGATGCGGCCAGGCAAACAGTTTCAAACCACGGATGGTTTTCCAGTAGCTGCACGAAGCGCTGGCCGACCATGCCGGTAGCGCCAAGCACGGCAACCTTGGTCATGCGGCGTCCCCCAGGCCCAGGGAAGAGTAGATGGCCCGGGCCGCCTTTTGCGCGTCGGCCGACTTCGTCACCAGCGAGATGCTGTTGTTGGATGCCGGGTCAAGGATCATGAGCGGCCGCACGCCGGCCTGCGCCACGCTGGACAGTATCCTTGCGGCCATACCATCATTGGCCATGAACTCCTCCCCGACAATGCCGATCAGCGCTGCGTTTTCAAACACTTGCACGCTTTCGATAATCGAGCCCTGGAGCTGGCCCAAAACTTGCAGCGCGTTCGGCAAATCATGCCGGTCAATGGTAAACGCTATGGCCACTTGGGAAGTGGAGACCGCGTCAACCACTATGCCGCTCTCGGCCAGCGTGCCGAACAGCCGGCCCAGCACGCCAGGGACACCAACCATGGCGCCGCTGGCAACCGATATCACACAGATGCCGTCCTTGCACGACACCGAGCTTACCCGGTTGCGGCGCTGGCGCTTGGCCACGATGCGCGTGCCCCTGGCGTCCGGGTCAAAGAAATTGCAGATGTGGGCAGTCACTTTGGTGCCGCGGATGCAGTCGATGGTTCTGGGGTGCAATATCTTCGCGCCAAAATAGCCTAACTCCTCGGCTTCGCTGAATGAGATCTCATCCAGCTTGCGCGCTTGCGGTATCAGCTTGGGATCGGCGGACAGGAAGCCCGGCACATCCTTCCAGACCTCCAGCAGGTCGGCGTCCAGCACTTTGGCCATTATGCCGGCCGAGTAATCGGTGCCGCCGCGGCCGAACAGCACGACATCGCCGTTGGCGTCGATGCCGTAGAAGCCGGTAATGACTGGCACAATACCTTGGTTCAACAGGCCGGTTATCGTGCCGATATTCTGCCTGGTCTCGGCAAACCGGCAGGCTCCGCTGGCCAGACCAGCTGCTGCGACAATCCCGGCCTGTTCCGCAAACAGCTCCCGAGCTTTTATCCCGCTGGCCGCCAGCTTGCGCGCCACCATGATGGCGGCCAGGCGCTCGCCGAACGACAGCGCCAAATTGCGGATGCGTTCCGACACCTCCTGCGTGTAGCAGATGCCGTACAGCAGGCGGCCGAGTTTGCGGATGCTGTCCGCGAACGCCGCATCCGCGGTTATGCCGGCCAGCATGATTTCGTGCCGGCTGGCGGTTTCGTCGATGAACCGTTCTACGCTGCCCTCATCATCCACCCCGCCGTCCAGGAACGCGATCAGCCGGTCGGTGACGCCGTTCACCGCCGAGACCACCAGCACGTTGCTGCGCTTCGCCCTGGATTGCACTATGGCGGCCAGCCGCTCCAAGCTTCCGGCATCAGTGAGGATGCCGCCGCCGAACTTCATGACCGCACGCATGTCAAGTCCCGATCGCGTCCTGCACCGAATGGAGCCTGCCGTCTTTCCGGCCGGCGAGCCAGCGCGCGCACGCCAGGCAGCCGGCGGCGAAGCATTGCCGGGAGATGGCAGAATGCCGGATCTCGATGACCTCGTTGTTGCCGGCGAACAGTATGGAATGCTCGCCGACGATCTGGCCGGCGCGGATGCTGTGCAGCTTGGGGCCGCCGCCCTGCGGCCGCTGCGCCCGGACGGCTGCGGCCAGCCGGAGCGCCGTGCCGCTCGGCGCGTCGCGCTTGGCGCCATGGTGCGCCTCAACGATTTCAGCGTCATAGCTGGCCAGCAGCCGCGCGGCCTGCTGCGCGACCACGAAGAACGCGGCGACCCCGACCGAGAAGTTGGCGGCGACCATGCCGCTGACGTTCCCGTCCCTGGCTGCCTGTTCGATGCGCTGCATCCCTTCGGCCGGGATGGCGGTGGTGCCGATGAGGAAATTCTTGCCGAGCCGGGCGGCGGTTTCCGCTACCTGCACTGCGAATTCCGGCGAGGAGAAATCTATCACTAGGTCGCAGCCGGCCAGGGCTTGTTCCAAATCCTGTGGCTGGAAGTACGCAAGGCCCGCCAAACCCGGGTTGTTGCTATCCACGCCGGCCACGATTTCAAAGTCGGTTGATGCCATCGCTTCGTCAAATACCGCCCGGCCCATCCGGCCGAGGCCGGCCAGCGCTATTCGCAGCTTAGCCATAGTGCGTGCTCCAGTGCGCGTCGCTAGCGATCCGTTCCGCGATGTCGACGCCGTAGAATTCCTGCAGCGGCTCCAGCAGTTCCGGGTTCCGTTCCCAGGTTATGCGCGCCGCTTGCCGCACCTGCGCCACGCCGGCCTTCGACATGCGGCCCAAGGGCTGGCGGCACGGGCCGGCCGGAATGCCCAGGCCGTTCATAAGCACTTTATACGGCAAGGGATTGCGGAACTTCTGCGCCACCTGCAGCGCGCTGCCGTTCACCCGCACGCTCTCCACGGTCTTGACGGTTATCACGGAAAATAGCGGCGACAGCGCTTCGTTCAGCTGCCGGGCCTGCTCCACGTCGCCGGTGCTGGCCAGGCTGCACAGTTGCGCGACCGCCTTCGGCACGACATTGCTGGCGACCGAGATGACGCCGGCGGCACGGATGGCCGGATCGGCCAGCATGGCCAGGGTCTTGTCGTCGTCGCCGCTGAATATCGCAAAGCCGCTGCCGCACAATTGCCGGGTGCGCCGCATGCGCTCCAGGTTGCCGGTGGCTTCCTTCACTGCGGTTATGTTGGCATGCTGTCCGGCCAGGATGGCAAGATCCTCGACCGCCAGTTCGCAGCCGGAGCGGCCCGGGATGACGTAGGGGATGAGCTGCAGCTCGGGAAAACGGCCGGCAACGGCGGAATAATATTCCTGCCTGAGCTCCATCGATGACGGCCCGTTGTAATAACAGTCGACCAGCAATGCGGCCTCGTAGCCCAGCTCCTGGGCAGCCGCGGTCTTGCTGGCTGTTTCGGCGGTGTTGTTGCCGCCGGTGCCGGCAATCCTTATGCCGGTGCCGCGCTCGGCCAAGAGCTCGAACAGGCGGCGCTTTTCCTGGATTGAAAGCGTCGGGCTTTCGCCCGTGGTGCCGCAAACCACCATGCCCGCTATGCCGTTCTCGTTCTGGAACTGCACATTGCGCACGAAGGCTTCCGCATCTAAACCGCCCCCGGCAAACGGGGTCACCAGGGCCGTGTAGGCGCCGTTCCAGTCCATAGCATCACCGACGATTACATTGGGCATAAAAGCTTAAATATATTGCGAATAAATTAATTATATTGCACTTTAATTGAGGAAAACATAAAAAAATTACGAAAATCAAATATGGACCGCACCGACCAGCGGCTGCTGGAACTGCTTGAGCAGGATGCCCGCCAGAGTAATACGGATTTGGCGCGCAAGCTGCGCATCTCGGAAGGCACGGTGCGGAACCGCATAGAACGCCTGCTGAAAAGCGGCGCCATCCAGCGCTTCACGGTGGTGGTCGGCGGCAAGAGCCTGTTCCGGGCCATCGTCCTGTTGGACACCCAGCCTTCCATGCCGACCGACAGCATCATCGCGGAGCTGAGCCGGATGAAGGAAATCAAGAAGTTCCTCGAGGTGTCGGGCGAGTGGGACGTGGCCATGGAAGTGACCTGCCCGACCTCGGAGCGCTTCAACCAGGTGATTGAGCGCATCCGCACCACTAGGGGCGTGCTCCGGACAGAAAGCCTGGTGGTGCTGAAGATTTCCTGAACAGTGATTGCCATGCGCGTCTATATGGCACTATAGTAATTGGCCATACCTATAGGCCAGCATATAGGCGACGCCCAAAGGCATAACCATTACTTATGTGATACATGTAGCGCACAAGCTTATAAGAAAGCTGGCCGCTAATTTATTTTGGTCACATGTCACAAGTCATGCGGCCTTCATATTTCCCTGTTCACCGCTCGTCTGATGCATAGCATCGGCCGATGGCAGCACCTGTGTGTGACAAAGACATTCAATGACCGTTGCGAAAATCTTCTGATTTTCACAATAGTATTGTGTCTTCTGTTGCTTTTTTACTAGTGTCAGGTGCGCAGCAATTGGCAGGGGAGCAGACTTTTACCGGTAACACGTCGGTATACAGT
>JACQOC010000037.1 GCA_016202785.1 Candidatus Aenigmatarchaeota archaeon | reverse complement strand
CGTCTGGGGTGCCCAAGCGGTCGGAGATGAAGCTCAGGTTGATCGAGCCCTGCTTGATGACCGAGTAGATGTAATACCCCCAGGGGTCAGCGTCGGTAAGCACATAAACCGGCAGCTTCAGCTCGCGGTGCATGCGGTTGACCAGCCGCCTGGTTCCCCGTGCCGGCTGGCCCTTGCCGGTCAATATGAGGCAATTATTCTTCTTCCAGAACTTGTCCTCATTCAGGCGCTGCCAGACGGCATCCTTCTCGATCACCAGCACGTAATCGGCCGAGCAGTCCTTGAACTTGATCGCCTCCTCCTCGACGTTGCTGGTGATGGCCCAGCCACTGGAACCCATTTTCGTCGCGTCGATGGTGTCGCCGACATCGACAATGGTGATCGGCCCGGCCACATAGCCCTTGCGGTCAGCGACCAGATGCAGCTGCTCGCGCAGCGTGTTCAGCGTCGCCTCCAGGTCCTCGATGATCGGGTCGCTCTCCTCCTGCTCCTCGACCGTGTTCTCTTGCGTGCCGGGCAAAGTGCGCTTGATCGCGTAATACAAATCTCTGATGGAAGTGGTGACGCCCTGCTCGATGATCTTCTTGCACTCTGCTGCCACCAGCACGGTCTGCATGAACTTGCGGGTGTGGGCAGTGTTAAGGTAAGTGCGGTGCCCGACCTTGCTGCCCAGCTTGATGATCTTGTGCTGCTCGTCGAAGAAGATGTTGGACAGGTTGCGGATCGGCAGCGTTATGTCCGGGTTCTTTTCCGCATAGATCTGGCTGACCGTGGTCTGGCCCAGGTCGTGCAGCTTCTTCAGCGAAGCGTTGCTCTGCTCGATTTTGGTTGGCATAGTGTATAGTTGCTTCCGTTCTTATTGAACTACTCGTCCGCCCCGGCGCTTTCCGAGCTGGGGCTCTCGTCTTCCTGCTCCAGCTCCTCGACCACGACGATGCTCTTGCCGGCGGTGCGCTTGATGCTCTCGGCGATCTTCTCCCACGGCTCGCCGGTGAGCTCGGACAGCGATTTCGCGGTCTCATTGGCGTAGCGCTCGAAGATGCTCCGCCGTTCTGCCTGGTATTCCGCGCGGCGCAGGCCGGACAGGTACAGGCCGAGCTTGCGCGACGCCTCCTGGAGGGCGAGCTTGATCTCCTTGATGATGATCGGGTAATTGGCGACCGCTTCTTTGCTCTCGCTGGTGAACGGCACCCAGACGCTGGCGATGTGCACGAAGATGGCGATCGGCTCGGTCGGCAGCTTGTCCGCCTCGATGCCATAGCGCTTCCAGTCGATCTCCTGGATCGACTTGGTCATCGCGCAGTCGCCGGCTTGGTACAGCAACGGCACGCGGTTGGCGAAACGCATGATCCTGGGTTCGGTGATGCTGCCGCCGTACGCAACGCCGCACTCGATTAAGAACGGCCAGCCCCGGTATACGGTTGGCGCCCGGGAGATGGCGTCGACGAACTCCGGGTTCAGCTCCTTCTGCATGCCGCTGATGACCAGCTCCTTGCCCAACGGCGAGAGCACGTCGGTCGGCGGCCGGGTGAGCTTGACTTCCTTGACGGCTTTGCCTAACGCCTGCAGCTGCTCATCGCTAATCTTCTTCGGCGATATGCGCTCCTCGATGCCGGCCATCTTGCATATTTCCTTGGCGGTGGTGTGGCCGATTCGGGTAAATTCATTGACGAAAAAAGACTCGATGGACCGTGCAGTAGTCTCGTGCATCATCCGGGCCAATATGCCGATCTCGATGCCGGCCAGGTGCGGCTTTATCTCCTTGGGCTCGTCGGGCAGCTTCTGCACCGAGCGCTTGAACTCCACCCGGCCGGTCGGGCTGTCGAAGGTGATGTTGGCGTACGGGTTGGAGATGGCCGTTTCCTTTATGTACTCCATCACGCCCTGCTTGTGCTCCCGGTAGATGCCTTCGGAGATGAAAGTCACTTGCACGCCGCGCCACTCACTGCCTTTGTAGGATTCCTCGGAAAGGATCACCGCCTCGTTGTTCTTGACGTCGATCTTCAAGGTGCACTTGTGCATGATGCCGTCGCCTTTGGACGACACCACTTCGGAAGCGCTGCCGGCAGTTAATTGGCTGTACAGCACTGCGACGCTGATGCCCAGGCCCTGCTGGCCCCGGGACTGCCTGAGCCGGTGGAACTTGCTGCCGTACAGCAGGCTGCCGAAGATGCGCGGAATTTGTTCTTTGGAAATGCCCGGGCCGTTGTCACGCACCGTCACCTTGTACTTCTCCTTCTCCACCTCTTCGATGCGCACATAGATGTCGGGCAGGATGCGCGCTTCCTCGCAGGCGTCCAGGGAGTGGTCGACCGCTTCCTTG
>JACQOC010000033.1 GCA_016202785.1 Candidatus Aenigmatarchaeota archaeon | reverse complement strand
TTAGTTGCAGGTTTTTGCTGGTCATGGTCTAAAAACTTAGATGCAAAAGGGGAGCTTGTAAAAGACGTTAGAATAGGCGATTTTGCAATGCCATGGGAAACTCATGATAATATAAGACCTCCACAAGGGTTTGTGAGCTGGTATCAATGGGCTTACAAACCAGAAGGGATAAAACAAGTTGGCTGCATCTATACGGCACAGGGTTTTGAGTTTGATTATATAGGGGTAATAGTTGGCCCAGATTTGAAATTTGACGCGGCCGCCAATAGTTTGGTAGCTGATCATGCAGCGACCAAAGATCCAGTGTTAAAAAGAGATCGGAAAGATTTTGAAAAACATGTAAAGAATATTTATCGCGTATTGTTAACCAGAGGATTGAAAGGATGCTATGTTTATTTTGTCGATAAGGACACTGAAAAATTTTTCAAATCAAGAATGATGGCTTAACACTTTGTTAATATTTTTCATGGTCACCATAAAATTCCTCGGCGGCGTGAACGAGATCGGCGGCAACAAGATCCTTATCGAAGACAAGGCCAATGACGCACGCGTGATGTTAGACTTCGGCATGAATTTCACTCGGCATGGCATGTTCTTCGAGGAGTTCATCCAGCCCCGGACTTCTAACGGCATAACGGATTATCTGCAAATGGGCGTGTTGCCGTGGATGGAAGGCATCTACCGGCCGGATCTCCTGGAGTTCGCCGGCCGGAAAGCGCACAGCGACCAGGCCATCGACGCCATCGTGCTGAGCCATGCGCACCTGGACCATGCGGCCCATATCTCGTTCATCGACGGCGCCATACCGGTCTATTGCTCGCAAGTCACGCACGCCATCCTCAAGGCGCTGCACGAAACGCAGCCACGCAGCTTGGGCAACGAAATACTGGATTATAGGAAAAGGCCGGCGCTCGACTACAAGGACAGGCCGATAGCGCGGAAGTTCAACATCGTCAAAGGCCGGTTCAAGGTCAACGGCCTGGAGATCGAGCTGATACCGGTCGACCATAGCATACCGGGAGCGTGCGGCATGCTCATCTACGGCTCGGACCGGACCGTCGCCTATAGCGGCGACCTCCGGCTGCACGGCACTGACGGCCACTTGACGCAGGAGTTCGTCGAGCGGCTGAGAATCGAGAAGCCGGACGTGTTCATGTGCGAAGGCACGCGCATCGACGAGACCGAGAACCGCAACGAGGCCTATGTCAAGGTGAATTGCGACCAGGCCATAAGCCAGGCCAAAGGGCTGGTGATAGCCGACTTCGCGTTCAAGGATACCACGCGCTTCAAGACCTTCCTGGAGATAGCCCGTTCCACCGGCAGGAAACTGTGCATCCCGTTCAAGGATGCTTACTACATCAGGGCGCTGGCCGAGCTGGTACCTGGACTGCCAAGCCTTAAGGATGATAGCATCCTGCTCTACCAGAAGCGGCGCATGTCCGGCACGTTCCGCGCCAGCGACTACCAATCGTGGGAACGGGAGTTCCTGGACAAGGGGAACACCGCCACGGCCGAAGCGGTCGGCAGGATGCAGGAGCAAGCGATAGCGGCGCTCGGCTATTTCGACGTGCCGGAACTCATCGACATCAAGCCGCAGCCGGGAAGCGTATACATCAAGTCAGCGTCCGAGGCTTTCAACGAGGAGCAGCAGTTCGATTTGGAACGGCTGAAGCGTTGGCTGGCGCATTTCGGCATCAGGTATGAAAATTACCATGCATCGGGCCACGCGCCCGGCCCGGACCTGGCGCAAGTGATGAACAACAGCAATGCAAAAGTGATCATGCCTATCCACACTGAAAAGCCGGAGCTGTTCCAAGGGATGGCAGGGAATGCGCGGGTAGAACTTCCCATTCTCACCAAATAGTTGCCGAAACGGGTTGGCCGGTGAAAGAATTGGGCATGCGCGGGCAATTTAATAGGTCGAATGCTAATCTATTTAATGGGCGTCGATTACGCAAAACTCGCCTTCTACATCGCCATTCCGCTTGGCATTGGCTTTCTCGGTTCTTTCATTACAGCCGCTTCCATCATGGAGTGGTATGTGACTCTGAGCAAGCCATTCTTCGCCCCTCCGGAATGGATTTTCGCGCCAGTGTGGACGATTTTGTACATTATGATGGGGGTTGCGGCTTACCTGGCATCGACCAAAAAGGCATCGATGACGCCGTACTGGGCACAGCTAGGGTTGAACGGCCTATGGACGCCATTATTCTTTGGCCTGAGATCGCCTTTTCTGGGCATGGTTGGCATAGCGTTGCTATGGATATCCATAGCTCTGACCATAAAATCCTTTTACCATGCGGAAAAATTGGCAGCTTATTTGCTGATACCTTACATCATGTGGGTATCCTTTGCGCTGGCCCTGAACCTGGCAATACTCTTGTTGAATCCCTAATTGTCGACGGATATCCATATGGCCGCATATTTCCGGGATTTTTCTGGTCGGTATGGGCCATACTTCAGATTGCGCCTTCGGCCGATGATTGAAGCTATCTAGGTCAAGCTAACAGGGTTAATTCCAAAAAACGCTCTACTTAGCCTTTACCAAATCGATGCAGATGCCGGCCGCTACGGTCTTGCCCATGTCGCGGATGGCGAACTTTGCCATCGACGGGAAATCCGCCTGCTTCTCAATCGCCACTGGGTGCGACGGCGTGACTTTGATTATGGCCGCATCGCCGGACTTGAGCATGTCCGGGTTCTTCTGCAGCTCTGCCCCGGTCTTCGGGTCGATTTTCTTGACGATTTCGGTTATCTTTCCCGCCACGTGTGACGTGGAAATATGGAAGACTGGCATGTAACCCTTGGTGATGACCGTCGGGTGCTGCAAGACGATGATTTGCGCGGTGAACTCCTTCGCCACCGTCGGCGGCGTGTTGACATGGCTGACGACGTCGCCTTTCTTGATCTGCTTGGCCTCGACGCCCTTGAGGTTGAAACCGATGTTATCGCCCGGCTCGGCCTTGGTCAATTGCTTATGGTGCATCTCGATCGACTTGACTTCGCCGACCACGCCGGACGGCTCGAAAATGATCTTGTCGCCCGGCTTCATGACGCCGCTCTCTACCCGGCCGACTGGCACGGTGCCGATGCCGGTGATGGAGTAAACGTCCTGGATTGGCATCCTAAGCGGCTTGTCCACCGGTTTCTCCGGAGAGACGAACGTCTGGTCGAAGGCCTCCAAGAGCGTCGGGCCCTTGTACCACGGCATGTTCGCGCTCTTCTTGGCAACATTGTCGCCCTTGTAGCCAGATACGGGAACGAAAGGTATCTTCTCCGGCTTGTAACCCAAAGTCTGCAGCAGTTTCGTCACTTCCGCCTTCATGCCGTTGTATTTGGCCTCGTCATAATTCATCGCGTCCATCTTGTTCAGAGCGACTACCAACTGCGTTATGCCCAGCACGCGCTCTAGGTAAAGGTGTTCCTTAGTCTGCTCCTGGATGCCTTCCTTGACCGACACCACAAGGATTGCGGCATCGGCCTGGCTGGCGCCGGTAATCATGTTCTTGATGAAGTCCCGGTGGCCAGGGCAGTCGATGATCGTGAAGTAGTACTTGTTGGTCTCGAACTCTTTGTACATCAGGTCGATGGTTAGGCCACGCTCTCTTTCTTCTTTGAGTTGGTCCATGACGAACGCGAACTCGAAAGTTTCCCTTTTCAGCTCCTTGGCGGTGTCCTGCAGCTTGCGGATGTCCTGCTCGCTGATGGCGCCGGAGTCGTAAAGGATCCGGCCGATAAGCGTGGACTTGCCATGGTCTACATGCCCTGAGGAAATCAGGTTAAGGTGCGGTTTGTTGGCCATATCTTTTCTCTATTATTGCGCTAACTATATATAAATGTTCCGAATGGATATCATTGCGCCGCCCTATTTAAATACTTAACGCCAGCGCTATCCCGGACGCGAATAACGGCGTTATATATAAGCGGGCTCCGACAACAAATAACAAAGATGAAGCCGCTCTGCGAACTGATTTCAGCCGAGATCCTGCCAGCGGCACGCGCTTTCATCGCCAAGCGCCTGGTCGAGACCCATGGTTTCAGCCAGCAGCAGACCGCGGAAGCGATGGGCCTCACCCAGCCTGCCGTCAGCCAGTACAAGCGCAACCTCAGAGGATACCGGATAGAGATCTTCAGCGCCAACCCGCGCATCCAGGAGATGTTCGAGAGCCTGACCAAGCGCATCGCGCAGGGCCTGCCCAAAGACGAGCAGACCAAGGAATTCTACGCCATCTGCAAGGAAATGGCAGTTGACGGGACGATCGTCAAGCTGTTCGGCGCGGAATGGGCTGGCACCTGCGAAATCTGCATGAAGTGAGCATTACTGCTAACGCCTCGTGATGGTCTCAACCCAGGCTTCGCGACGCGCGCAGCGCCGCAAAGCTGGCCACGCCGGCAAGTTTGGAAAGATTCTCTTCAAAACTGTCCTGGGCACCGTCGGTTTCCGGCAGCTGGACGGTCATGACCAGCGCTTTAAGCCCGAAGGCCAACGGCTCTTCCTCCAGCCTGGCGGGCTTCAGGTTCGCAAGCGACTGTTTCGCTCGGTCGAACTGATCAGACTGGGGCATCACCTTGTAGACAACAATTAGCGCCATAATCACGGCCCGACGAAGCCGCATTCCTTGCACTCGTAAGGGTTCTCGAGCTTCTTGCAACTCTCGCACCTGAGAATGGAAGTCTTGGTGCACTGCGGGCACTTGAACTCGACCCACTGCTTCTCGGTCTCGACCTTGCGGCCGCAACTCATGCACTTCAATGGATGGGCTTGCTGGGCTTCCGCTTGCATAATCTAATTATAAGGCCGGCAAGGCTTTAAAAAGGACGAAATGGCGATACAGCTAATTATGCGCAAACGTTTCTATCATCTATGGATAGGCTGCATAAGAACAAGCAGTATTATGGCAACACCGGCTGGACCGTGGACCAAGCCAGGAAGGAGATTGACGACGGCCTCAGGCTGCTGGCCGGCATCGACAAGAGGATCGTCGCGTTCTTTGGCTCGCACCGCGCCAAGCCAGGCAGTGAGTATTATGAACACTGCCGGCAAACGGCGCTGGAGCTCGGCAAGCGCGGCTATGCCATACTCTCGGGCGGCGGGCCGGGCATCATGCATGCGGCGAACAGCGGCGCCACCGAAGCTAACGCGCCGTCCATAGGCTTGAGGGCTGAACTGCTGGCAGGGGAAAGGGTAAAAGATGCTATATTCACTCACGATCTGTCCTTCCATTTCCTATTCGTGCGCCGTTTCATCATGTCCATCAAGAGCGAAGCCCTGGTGTTTTACCCCGGCGGCTATGGCACGCTCAACGAGCTGTTCGAATACCTAGTACTCATGCAGACCGGCATTGTCGATACGGTGCCGGTCATTTGCGTCAATCAGCAGTATTGGAACGGGCTGTTCCGCTGGTTGGCGGACAACCCGCTGAAGAAGGATTTCCTCATCCACAAGGCGGCCGATCTGAAATTGCTGCACTTCGCCGACCGCACACCAAACGTAATAGGCATCATAGAATCCCGGTAACCAGCTCCGGTTTTCCCAGGTGTCAGCAATATATAAAATCGATGCCAATCTTTAGCGTGCTGAGGTAGCCAAGTGGTTACGGCGCAGGTTTGCTAAACCTGTGGGCGAAAGCCCTCGAGGGTTCAAATCCCTCTCCCAGCGCTATGATTGCAATAACATATTTCGTTCACGGGAGTACTACAGACAACGAGCACGGCATAGCC
>JACQOC010000039.1 GCA_016202785.1 Candidatus Aenigmatarchaeota archaeon | reverse complement strand
CTCAGCAGTGTACAGGCAGTGGAAGGCCTTGTCGTAGTCCGAGTCAGTCTCGCCATTACTCAGTCCGGATCCAGTCGGCGGCGTCAAGCCGTCGCAAGATGACGGAAGGTCGTCAGGATTGCACACAACTTCAGCCGAACCGTTCAACTGTATGAACGCGTGGCCGATGTCAAGTGCGCCGTTGTAGTCCCTGACGACAACCAAGTACTCTATCTGCTCTCCTGTGAACAGGTAGTTGCTGGTCCTCAACTCAAGGACGTTGATGGTCGGGGCATCCTGGCCTAGGTTGTCCGGAGATACGATAAGGGTTCGATCGTATACGCATATCTTCGGGTCAAAATTGCCCGGGGCAGCGCCCGCGCCTACTCCCACTGTCACAACGTCTGCCAATGCAAATGCACTTGATAGCAACAGTGCTGTGGCTGCGAGTATTGCAAATTTCATAGTGTTTCAAGTCCCTCCCATATTTGGGTACTTGCCGGAAGCCCAAGCTTCCGGTAGGGCTGGCAAAGCTGCCCTGCTATCGCGCCCCGCGCTCGGCGCCTCTCCTGCCTGCCGCAAATAGCTGGCACGCGAAGAGCATAATATGCCGGTTCGTGTGCTCTGGCATTATAGAACTGTCTCCAACTTGGCCAACTGGGGGCAGGCATGAGTAACAAGATTTCGGAATTAGGAATATATGCCTAAGTACTCCAAATGTAATTCCTGTGTATATGTTTTGTACATATACTGTTCAGCCAAAAAATATTTCCTGATAGCTTCATCCACTACGGCCGCAGGACGGAAGGGGTATAAATTTTTTTCCGTCAAGAGTGCAGATGCTGTCAGACCGGGGCATAAAGAGGTTCATGGAAAACGGCCAGCTTAGCGTCGAGCCGGCCAGGATAAGGTCTGCGTCGATTGATTTGGAGCTAGGCAGCGAGTTGTACGTTAGCGACACAAGCGCTATACGAAGCATCACCGACGAGATGGTATCGCTTACTAAGCAAGGTAAAATTTCCGAACGGGAAGAGTTAGGCGAAAACTTCATGCGACTGCCCGCCGAGCAATATCTGTCGCGCTTTGCGCAGCCAGTGACCGCCACTGACGGTTACTGGGAACTGCTGCCGGACCAACTTTACTATGTCCAGACCAACAACAAAGTCAAGATTCGGCCAAACGTTGAAGTCCGGGTCGTCTCACGCAGCAGCCTGGCACGTTTGGGCCTTGAGGTGCAGAATGTTGGTGCGAAGATGTGGCGCAGAGAAGGTTACGAAGGCCATCCGCTGCTGATGCTGCGCACCCAGGGCACTACTGTGCGATTGCCGACTGGCTATCCGGTGTGCCAGATGATAGTCAACCACTTTGGTTACCTTGGGCAAGATGAGTTGCAGACAGCGATGGCCAGTGGCGAAATTTCCATTTCCGGCAACCCGGCGGTGTGGGAGAACTACGCATTGCTGACGCTCCATCCCAAGATGCTGCGCTATAACGGCGCGCCGATGGATCCCACCAAAGATACTTCGAATTGTTTCGACGAAATCGATGTCGCCAATGGCTTTGAACTTGAGCCATACCAGTTCTATCTCGGGTCAACGCAAGAAGCGATAAGCTTGGCGGCGGGCTACGTTGGCGTGCTGGATGATTATACCGGACCGGTCAGCATGCACACCAACGCGCCATTCCACTGGCCAGGCCCTGGGCACAACATGACGCTGGAAATGTTTGCCCACCAGCCGGGACTGGTGCATGCCGGCAGCCCGATATGCAAGCTGTATTTCGACCGCCTGCATCCAGAATGTGGCTTCCTGTACCAGTCCAGCAACTACAACGACCAGCAGGGGCCGACGCCAAGTAGAAGCCACCTGCAAAGCCGATTTGTCCCCATCGATTAATCGCGGAACCGGGAAAGCTCCGCCTGCCACGATGAAAAATAAAAGAAAAAGCTTCGGTATTGCCCTGCGTCAGATCGGCTTGCCGAAGATGTAGATCGTTCCCTGGCTGAAGGTTCCGATGCATGGCACCGGGTACAACAGCTTGAACTCGATCTCGGCCATGCCGGTCGGGGTCAGCACGTTGTTGGCCCAACCAGTCAGCGGGGCAGGTG
>JACQOC010000036.1 GCA_016202785.1 Candidatus Aenigmatarchaeota archaeon | reverse complement strand
TGGCTAGGCCGACGGCAACGCTGACCGCGATGCCGACGGCCATGACGATGAGCAGCAGGAACAGCAGGCTGGCCACGTTGCCTTTGGTGGCGCGCCAGCTGGCGACCAAGGATTGGACTGCGCTTTTTCCCTCCAACACCAGGTAATAATGGCTGAGCGAAATGCGCAGGAAGCCGACCGCACCGATGATCAGCAGTGCGACCAGCCAGACGAAGCCGAGCACGGATACCAAGGCTATTGCCAGGAAGCTGCCGGACGATGCGGCCAGCAGGATGGCAAACACCGGCACGACCAGCAACGCCGCGCCGGCCAGCGCCAAGTGGATGTATATGAGGTTGAGCAGCAGGTACTGGAAATAGCGCGACTTGGCGGTGTGCACCGCATCCGCATAGGAAATGGCCCGGGCGGTGCGCGCGCTGTGCACCAGCTTGGTGGCCATCGCGTAAAAGAACACCCACAGCAGGAAGGAAACAGCTAGGGCCAGTGCAATGCCTGGCAGCGCGGCAGTCAGCACTTGCGCCGCAGCGGTTTCGGAAGCGCTGTCCAACAGCAGGTTCAGGTCCGGCACAAAAACCGCTTGCAGGGCGGTGGCCAGCACGAAATGCAGCAACAACGGGATCAGCACGATGGGCTTATGGTAAATTAGTTTGAGCGACGCAGAAGCAAGCTTGCCGGCCTCAATGCCCATAGCTAATAATGGCCAACGCGGAATATAAACGTGCTGGCGCCAAAGCAGTATATGGAAGCGCTGTTGTTTGGAACCGCTGGCATCCCCTTGTCCGCCAACCCAAGGACTACCCTCAGCGGCGTGCCGCACATAAGGGCATTAGGCCTGGGCGCCATGGAACTGGAGTTCGTGCACAGCGTGACGGTATCTGAGAAATCGGCGCCAGAGATAAAAGCGCTGGCGCGGGACAATGGCGTCAAGCTTACCTGCCACGGCCAGTATTACATGAACCTGAACGCCAAAGAGCAAGCCAAGAAGGATGCGACGATGCAGCGCATCCTGAAGGCGGCCAGGATGGCCTGGAAGGCAGGCGCTTGGTCGTTATGCTTCCATGCCGCCTATTACATGGGCGACCGCCCGGAGCAGGTCTATGCGACCGTGAAAGCGAGCTTGGAGCAGGTGCAGAAGCAGCTGGCCGCGGACGGCAACGGCATCTGGATCCGGCCGGAGCTGACTGGGAAAGGCACGCAGTTCGGCACTCTGGAGGAGTTGCTCAAGCTTAGCGCCGAGACCGAACAGATAATGCCGTGCATCGACTTCTCGCATTGCCATGCGCGCTATAACGGCAAGTTCAACACCTACCAGGAATTCTGCTGGATATTGGCGCAGGTGGAGAAGGCGCTCGGCCGGCAAGGGCTGGACAACATCCATGCGCATGTGTCCGGCATCAATTACGGCCCGAAAGGGGAAAAGAACCACCTGCCGTTGCAGGAATCGGACTTCAACTACCTGGAACTGCTCAAGGCCATGAAGGCGTTCAAGGCCAAAGGCGTCGTCATCTGCGAGAGCCCCAACCTGGAGACGGACGCGCTGCTGCTGCAGAAGGCGTACGGCAAGTGTTAGCAACATCAGCCAGACCGGCAGTGATTTATGCCTTTCGACTTATTCTTAGTTATGCGGAAATCGGAACTCGGCATATCGGCCAATTTGAAAGAATTGGCGCAGGAGCTGGACTTGCCGCTCCTCGCTGAAGACGGCCGGATCGTAACGCTTAATAGTGAACTGTTCGAGCCGGACGTCGGCAACGGCAAGGGCATTGTCCTGATCGAAGGCATAACTCCAGACCGCGAGCGGTATGGGCAGATTGCTGCCCGGCTTTGCGACCATGGGTTTGATGTCCTCTACTTCCGCGTCCCTGGCGAGACGTCAGTGAAGGGCTGGCTGGTTTCGGACACACCGCTCTCCAATCGGATCGCCTACGGCTATGCTGCTTTGCGGTACCTGACCGGGCGGTGTGACGAAGTGCACATCGCCGGCTATAGTCTAGGCGGCTCGGCCGGGTTCCGCATCGCCTGCCGCTCGGATTTGCCCAGTTCCATATCGATAGCCGGCACACCGGCCTCGCCCAACCATATCTCGCCGGTGATGAAGTATGCAATAAAGTGCCTGGCTAAACTGAAAAAAGGCTACTTCGAAGACCTGCAAAGGCATGCCATAGACAACGACCCTTCCCGGCCCGAATGCCCGACGCTAATCATGCACCAAAAGGATGGCGACAAGCTGGTCGACGCGGTTAACGCGCAGCTTATTTACCAAGGCATGCCGAACGGCAGCAGTGAACTCATATATCTCACCGGAACCAGTGGCCATTGGCCGCAAGATAGCGAATTCTATGATGCATTAGCCGACCTTTCGGCGCAGCATTTCAGCGGCACATTGGAACGCTTCGGCTATCCGGTAGAAATGGATGTCCTGACTGGCCGCACGCAGAAACTGACGTCGGCCGCGCCCTGATGCACGTCTGCAATGCAAGTATAAAAGCGCTCCCGCACATATTATAAAAACGCGTTGGGCTGCTTTTCCAAACGATGACCGCAAGGTAACATGGCCGAAAACCTACTCATCAGCATTGCGTTCCTGCTGCTCGGGGCAAAGACTTTGGGTTACCTTACCGAGCGGCTTGGTTTCAGCTCGCTCATCGGGGAAGTGGTAGCGGGCATCTTGCTCGGCCCAGCGGTGTTAGGCCTGGTGCAGGCCAGCGATGGCCTGGCCCAGCTGGCCAATTTCGGCATACTTTTCTTCCTGTTCCTGATGGGCCTGTCCACGAAATTCGACGACTTCAAGGACAAGGTTTACCCGGGCAGCGGCATCGCGATTGCCGGGGCAGTGCTGTCGTTCGCGCTTGGCTTCGGCTTAGGCTATCTTGCTTTCAACAGCCTCATGGTGGCAGTTTTCCTTGGCGCCGCGTTTACCAGCTCGAGCACCGTCATCACTTTGCGCCTGTTCGAGGACCGGAGCCATGGCCATGCAATAGCTGGCCGCTACATAACGCCGGTTGCCATAGCTGACGACGTCATCGCGATCATGGCCATCGCCCTGTTCGGCACGTACATCTCCCTTGGCACCTTGCAGATCAGCCAGGCCGTCACGCTGTTCCTTGCCGTTCTGGGCTTCTTCCTGCTGTTGCTCACCTTCGGCTCCAGGGTTTTAGGCTACGCGCTGGCGTTCGGCAAACGGGCTGAGCATGACGAGCACATGATCGTTTCCATAGCGCTGGCTTTGCTGTTCACCATCGCCTTCATCAGCGAGCAGGTTGGAGTGGCAGCGGTCACTGGCGCGTTTTTGGCCGGCATGGCGATGAACCGCAGCGACCTGGCGGAAAAGGAGATTTTGCCGAAGGCGAAAATTATCGGCTACAGCTTATTCATACCGTTGTTCTTTGCCCACAGCGCGCTGTCCATAGATTTGGCCGGCTTGTCGTCCTCCTTGCTGCTGGTCGCCGGCCTGGCGCTGGCCGTCATGGCGGCCAAGGTTGCCGGCTGCTTTTTCGCTTGCCGGGCCTTTGGCCTGCCCAAGGGTGATGGCCTGCTGCTCGGCCTGGCAATGGCGCCGCGCGGCGAGTACAGCATTATCATCGCCCAGCTTGCCTTGGCAACCGGAGCGATCACCGCGCCGTCCTATTCGATCGCGATCGCGGCAGTAGCTTTGACCATCTTCATCGGCCCCGTGCTGTTCAAGGCCTTTGCCAGCCGCTGGTGAAGGGCAAGCTTTTTGTACCCCGGCTACAATAACTTCATGATGAGGTTCTCAGTTGCCGTGGGAAAGGCTGCCGCTGGCCAGGAACGCCTGCTGGTGCTGCCCCTGACCACGACGGACACCGGCCAGGGATTTCCCGCCGTCAAGGCGGCCCTGGCCGCCAAGGCGTTTGACGGCAAGAAGGGCACGGTTGTCGCAGTAACAGAGGGCGCGCGCCGGATAGTGTTGGCCGGCCTTGGCGACGAAAAAGCGGTAAGCCAGGAGCAGGTGCGGCGCGCGTTCGGCAGCGCGGCGCGAGAGGCGGCAAAGGTGAAAGCGCAGTCTATCGCTTTTGATTGCCGGAAAGTGGGCCGCGTGGACGCTGCCGCTTTCGCGCAAGCCGCAGCTGAAGGCCTGCTGCTGGGCGCATACTCCTTTGACAAGTACAAGACCAAGGGCCAGCATTATGTCGGACCGGCGGTTGCCTATGCTTCCGGCAGCCTGCCGGCCATCAAGGAGGCGGTAAGCAGTGCAGAAATCGCCGCCAATGGCGCTGCCCTGGCCAGAGACCTGACCAATGAGCCGGCTGAAGTGATGAATCCGGAAGCGCTTGCCCGGTATGCGGCCAAACTGGCCAAGGAGCACGGCTTGAAGTGCACCATCCTGGACGAAAAGCAGCTCAAGCAGCTGGGCATGGAGATGCTGCTGCACGTGTGCGCGGCCAGCCGCTATAAGCCTAGGCTGGTCATCCTGGAACACAAAGGCAAAGGCAAACCCATAGCCCTGGTCGGGAAAGGCATTACCTTCGACTCGGGCGGCATGAACCTCAAGCCAACCGGTTCGATTGATGCGATGCGCAGCGACAAGGCCGGCGCATGTCTGGTGCTGGCGGCCATGCAGGCAGTCGCTAGGCTCAAGCTGGCGGCCAACGTTATCGGCGTCATGGCCCTGGCGGAAAATGCGATCGGGCCTGGAGCCCAGCGACCGGGCGACGTGATCAAATCTTACTCGGGCAAGACCGTCGAGATCAACAACACCGATGCGGAGGGCAGGCTGGTGCTTGGTGACGCGGTTGCCTATACCGTGGACAAGTATAAGCCGCAGGCGATAATCGACTTTGCCACCCTCACCGGTTCGTGTGTGGTGACTTTCGGCGAGCATGTCGCGGCGCTGATGTCCAACGACGACAAGCTGGCGCAGGCAGTCCATACTGCCGGCCAGCAGACCTTCGAGCGCTGCTGGCGCATGCCACTCTATGAAGAGTATGAGGAAGACATGGAAGGCGAAAGCGCCGACATCAGGAATTTGTGGTACAAGGACGGCCGCTATGCCGGCGCGATTTCCGGCGCGTTATTCATCAAGCAGTTTGTCGGCCAGGCCAAATGGGCGCACCTGGATATAGCAGGCACGGCCTGGCATGAGCGCGACCGCGCCTACACCAAGAAAGGCGCGACCGGCTGGGGCGTGCGGCTGATTGTCGAGCTGCTGAAGAGCTGGAAACAATAGTAATTGGTAATTGCCGCCTTTTCGCGCCAGCCATCGGCATTATCAACAGCAGCTATTTTTCTGCTGCCAATTTTCTGGCTTGCTTTATCACCTCTATATAGACTTCCTCCTTTAACCAGAAGCCTTCCATGACCAGGCGTTGCAGCAAATCGAGGAATAGGTCGAAATCGATAAGCTTTTCCTGCAAGGCCTTGAGCAGGACGAACACTGTGCCTCTTGGTTCTAGGCCGACCAGCCTTGCCGCCGCTCTGGCCGCGGCCTCGTCAATCAGCACTAGACTTTCGCCCAGCGAGCAGGCCAAGCTGATGGTTGATTTCTCGCCTTCCTCTAGCTCTATCTGTAGTTTTATATCCGGAGCCTTACTGGTTTTCAGCCAACCCGCACTCAAAGCCTTTTCTATGGCGTACGCGTCGGCCTTACCAAGTTGTTTGCCTTTATCGACAACTTCCTGTTTGACGGCCTCAGTTATCAGCGCCGAAGCATAAAGCTGCTTTAGAAGGTCGAGCCTCCCTATCTTTGCCAAATAGATTAGTGGCGAAGCGTTGCTCACTATCATAGACCTTTTAGGTCTTCCTTAAGCTCCTCCAGCGTGTACGGCGCATGTATATGCCGCTTCTTCACCTCGTCCACCATCTCCCAAAGGGACAGCTCGGCCCGGCGTGCCGCTTGCCAAAGCGTCAGCCGGCCTTCCTCATACCCGTTCAAGGCCCGTTCCAACGACCATTCCTTAACGCCCTGCTCCAGCATCTTCCGTATGGCGGTCGAGCGGTCGGCAGCCGCTTCCTTCGCTATCCGGTCTATCTTCTTCACGGTCTGCTCTCCAACCCGTGTGGTTATTGTTACTGGCATCGTATTTATTATATTCAAATTAATATATAAGGCTTTTCTCCTACCGGCCCCCGGATCGACGGGAATTTAAGACCAGGAAACATTATCTGTCCATGCCGGTGCCAAAGCAAGGGGAAAAGGCCCCCGATTTTGCGCTGCCTGACCAGGCCGGCAAAACCGTACGGCTTAAGGACTTCCTCGGGAAACAAGTGGTGCTTTACTTCTACCCAAAAGACGATACCCCAGGCTGCACCAAAGAGGCTTGCGATTTTCGCGATAACCTGCCGAAAATAACGGCGAGTAAGGCGGTGGTCCTCGGGGTGAGTAAAGACAATGCGGAAAGCCACGGCAAGTTCGCGCAAAAATATCGGCTGAATTTCACTTTGCTAGCTGATGTCGATGGCAAAGTGTGCGATGCCTATGGCGTGTTCGGCCTGAAGCAGTTCATGGGCAAGAGCTTCATGGGCATCAAGCGCACGACCTTTGTCATTGACCGGCACGGAAAGATCGCCAAGGTGTTCGAAATCGTGCGGCCGGAAGGCCATGCCGAGCAAGTGCTGGCTGCCTTGGAACGCTGACCATTGACGATTCTCATAGTGCATGCTTTTAAGCGGTCTGCGCCAACATTTGTTTGGCTATGCAACGCAAGCACGTGTTCCAGGCGGTGAAGCGCTACAACGGCAATAACCCGGCAAGCGCGGCCTGGCTGCTGAGCATGAAAAATGACGCAATAACAATCGAGCTGCGGCCCGGCTGTAATTGCAAATATGGCGTGCTGGGCCACGCTTACGAGTTTCGGGCCGAGCTGGAGAATGCCGCCTTGCAGCCGGTTTCCATCGAGCGCATCCGCAAGCTGGAGAACAGTTACCTGGTCCGGCTGGCCGCGGTCGAGCGGGAAGTGCTGCGCCACTGATTTGCTTTTATAGCGGCGCGGCAATAATCATTAAACAGGTCCTGATGCGTGCCATCCTTATTGCCCTGCTTCTTGCCTTGGCCGCGGTCGTCCCGGTTTCTGCCCAAGAGCCGGCCAAGCCGGCAATTTTGCACGCCCTTTCTCCGGCCCAAGGGCCGGTAGGAACTTTAGTCACCGTCACCGGCGAGCCTTTTGCCGCAAGCGACAACGTCGTCAAGTTCGGCCGCGGCTATGTCAAAGGGCTGTGGGCCAACGGCAGCATCACTTTCACTGTGCCTTCATTCCTGGACCTGTGCCCGCCCGGCCAGATATGTGGCGTTGCGCCGTTATTCAAGGTGACGCCTAGCACGTACATGGTTTCAGTGCTAACCGACGCTGGGGTCAGCAATTCCCTGGCGTTCAAGGTCACCAGCCAGGCGGCTGACCGGCCGCCGTACCTGGAATACTTCACTGCCTCCAGCCGCAACCCGATGGCTGGGGACAAGTTGACATTCAAATACCGGGCTTGCGACCGCGAGGGTAAAGTAAGCGTAGCCACTTGTGCTGGCTATCCGGGCGAGACGTTCGGCTGCAGTGGCGGCGGCGGCGGGCCGGACACCAAGCCGAAGCTTCCGGACTGCCAGGAAGGCAGCTTCACGCATGTCTTCGAGAAGGCCGGCAGCGCTTTCGCCCGGGTTATGGCCAGCGATGCGAACGGCCAGAAGGCAGAGCGGACCATCAACATTACGGTCCGCCAGGCCTCCTGCTCTGATTCAGACCGTGGCCAGGATTATTACAAAAAGGGAACGGTGAAGCTGGGAAGCGGGTATCAAGAGACGGACTTCTGTCTGATCTCCCAGGAAACCGGCACCGAAAGTGGCGTGCTGGCTGAATTCTCCTGCTACGAAAAAGGTGGCGCGTCCCGGGTTGACTTTAAATGCCCGTACGGCTGCAACAATGGGGCCTGCTTGAAGCAAGCTGCCGCGCCGCAATATAAGAGCGCGGAATGGCAGTGCCACGATGGGATGCAGGTGAGCATAATTGAGGGCGACGGCATTTGCAAGAGTTCGGCGGAATGGGACAAGCAGGCCAGGCAGTCATGCAACAATCGCTGTTACAAGAAGACCGGCAAGTGCGGGGTAAACACTTTTGCGGTTTTGCAGCCGTGCGAAAACCTGCCGGGCGAGGCCAATGGTACGTTTACCGGCAGCGGCTCGTCCGGCACCGGCGATGGCCTGACCGGCAAGGCAGCTGCCATCGATTCTGTGGCTGCCGACATGGAGCTAACCGCCATTGTGCCGGCCGTCGGCTATGTGGGAACCGCTGTTACATTGACTGGAACCGGGTTTGACGACGCAGACAATACCGTCAAGTTCGGCCCCGGTTACTTGGCTGGCATCGACCTGGACAACGAGTCCAGGCTGAAGTTCACCGTGCCGCAGCAGATCGACACCTGCTTGCCAGGAAATGGCTGCGACCCGGATTTGGCTGCAATCCTGCCGGGCAAATACAACGTCTCGGTGCTAAGCTCGAATGGTGTGAGCAATGCGCTGCAGTTCACAGTAAAGCAAATGCAGAACAAACCGCCGGTCATAAACATGCTTGCCATGGCAACCCAGTTGCCGCTGGCCGGGCAAAAAATAGACTTTACCTACAAGGCCTGCGA
>JACQOC010000032.1 GCA_016202785.1 Candidatus Aenigmatarchaeota archaeon | reverse complement strand
TTTTCCGGGGTCATGGTCCTGATCAGCGGCCTTTCCTTGAGCCACTTCGCAAAGCCGAGCGAAGCCTTGAAAATCTCGAATTTGCCGCCGTAGCCAATGGCAATGTTGAGCATGCCGCGGCTGAAGTTCTTGGTCATTTCCATGGCATAGCGAGCGGCCTGCCGCAGCGTCTCCGGCGTCTCGTCCAGCCGGGAACCGGTGACGTTTATCCGCAGCTTGTTTTCGTGCGTCCTCTTGTCGTCGGCAATTTCGATCAGCTTGGCTTGGATATTCTTGAAGATGAAGCGCTTTTCCTGTTCCGAGCGCGAGAAGTTCTCCGATGAGAAGGCCCAGACGGTAACCTGCTTAACCTTCGGGTATTTCTGCGCGATGTGGTAAAGTATGTCTTTGAGCCGTTCAGCGCCCCGTCGATGGCCTTCGGATGCCGGCAAGCCATGCGCTTGCGCCCAGCGCCGGTTGCCGTCCGGGACAATACCGATGTGCAGCGGTTTCATCTATTCTACATGGCGGCCGGGAATTAATATACGCGGCCGCATATGGAATATGATAAACATTGACGGCGCGGCCATGGAAGGCGGCGGCAGCATCGTCCGGCTGGCGTGCGCGCTTGCTGCCATCACATTTGAACCGGTTACAGTTGCCAACATCCGCGCCGGCCGGCCGAAACCGGGCCTGCGGCAGCAGCACTTGGAAGGGTTGAAGGCGCTGGCCGGGCTGTCCGGCGGCCGGTTGGAAGGCGCGCATGAGGGGTCGGAACGTGTTGTTTTTTCCCCAGGCAGTTCCGGCAAGGCTGACATAGAGGTGCAGATCAGCACTGCTGGTTCCGTTGGCTTGGTGTTCCAAACATTGGCCCCGCTGGCGCTGGTCTTAGACAAGCCGGCTAGGGTGGCGGTGAAGGGCGGCGCCACCTTCGGCAAATATGCACCGCCCTTGACGTATACCAAAGACGCGTTCCTCCCGCTGCTGAAGCAGATGGGCTATGCGGCAAAGATTGAAATCGTGCGGCACGGTTTCTACCCAGTAGGAGGAGCGGAGGCGGCCATAACATTGGAGCCAACTAGCAGCTTGCGGCCGCTTATCCGCACCGAATTTGCCGCAGAAAGCGTGAAGGTAGTTTCGGTGTCAAGCGCTGCTTTACAGGCACGGAAGGTTGCCGAGCGGCAAGCAGCAGCGGCTGAAGAAGCGCTGGCAAAATTGGGCAAGCATGTTGACAAAGAAACCGTCTACCAGCAGACGGCCTGCCCGGGATCCGGCATTGTAGCGCTGGCTCATGGCAGCAGCAGTGTGATCGGCGCCGATGTCATAGGCGAGCTGCGCAAGACCGCTGAGGAGGTTGGTTGGCAGGCCGGCGCGCAGCTAGTGGGCACAGTGGGGAGCGGCGCAGCCGTGGACGAGCACATGGCCGACCAGCTGCTGCTGTTCATGGCCATGGCGCCAGGCAAATCGGAAATTACCGTTCCGGCCATAACCAGCCATGCGCGGACCAACATGTGGCTCATTGAGAAAATGACAGAGGCGCGGTTCTCGTGCATCGACGGGCGGCCGGCGCGAATAATTTGCCAAGGCCGTGGTTGACTAGTCCACATCGTCGGCCAGGCAGTCGAAGCAGACAAAATATCTTACCCCTGACTGCAGGTCCTCATGCTCTTCCCCGCAATCAACGCAAACCATCGGCATAGGCATGCCTATTATATATGGCAGAAAAATTTAAAAAATGCACATTTGCCTCATAGCCTGAATATCCTGGCCAGCAACGGCTCCTGGTATTTGACGCCGCACAATCTTGCGGCTATGCCCTTTATCTGCCGCGCCGCCTTGGAACCAGGCCGGTGGTGGACTACTGGCCGTTTTGCCGCTATCGACTGCCGCACGTGCCTATCGTCTCTCACCTGGCCGAGCACCGGGGCTTCCAGGAAATTGGCTATTTCCAGCTCGTCCATCTCATGGCCTTCGTTGCGCACCATGTTGACGATCACGCCGACCTTCCTGGTCTGGTAGCGGTCGGCCAGGGCGTGCAGCTTGATCGCATCGGTAATCGAAGTCATCTCCGGGTTGGCCACGGTGATGAGCTCATCAGCCGCCTCCAAAGAGGCCTTGGTTTCCTTGCCGAGGCCGGCGGCCGAATCGATCAGGACAAAGTCGGCGCGCAGCTTGTAGAATATGTCGAGCAGTTCGTTCGCCTTGGGCACCATGAGGCCGGCGATGGAGACGTCAGCCGGCAAGATGCGGAAGCCGGACTGGTGGTTGTATATGGCATCCTTTATGCCGGCACGGCCCCGCAGGATGTCCTGGATGGTTATTGGGTAAAGCGGTATGCCCAGGTGCATGCCAAGGTTTGGGGTGGTGAAATTGGTGTCGACCGCAACTACCGTCTTGCCCAAGTCAGCCAGCGCGGCAGCCAGGTTGGCGCACATGGTAGTCTTGCCGACGCCGCCTTTGCCCGAGCTGATGGCTATTATGCGGCCCATGCAATTCTTTCTGATTGGCGGCTTAAATTAATAAGATAGTGTTGTTAGCAGGCGAACGGGCCTGGGAGGATTTGAACCCCCGACCTTCACCTAGCTCCAGATTTGGACCAACCTGCTGCCAGGCCGGCCGAAAAGTTAGGAGAGTGCCGCTCTATCCAAACTGAGCTACAGGCCCATGACATGGTAGTATACTTTCGTGTATATTTATTGCTTGTTTCCACCTCTTCAGATGGCCATGTCGCTGTTGACACTGGTTGGCGCTGTTGGGGTTGCGGTAGCCATAGCACTATTCGCCTATTTTGGCGTCACCATGCTGGAAAATAACAGCCTAGCAGGGGAAGAGCAGCAAATTGCCAGCGATTATGGCACCATAGTCGGCCGGCAGGAAGGGGGGACGGAACCAACTGCTACCCAGGACTTGTGCGCAGGTGTGGAGTGCGCGGAAACGCGCATCAATTGCCCAAACGGTGCGCAGGTTGCATGTCGGAATGCGTGCTCCAACGGCATGTGCAGCAACTGTACCCCGCAATGTGGTGCCGCATCCGCTGCCTGCCAGCCGGAATGGGAGTGCGGCACATGGTCAGCATGCGTCAACGGCAGCGAAACCCGTGTATGTGTAGACCAGAATGGTTGTGATAATGATACCAGGACGCAACCGCGGCCATGCCAGTCTGCTCAGCAGGTGGCCGGCAAGGTCGATATCGTTGACATCCAATTCAGCTCCGGGATAGATGACCGCAAGAAAGAGAACTGGAACGGCGAATGGGTCCTCCTCGAAGGCAGCAACGTGGACATGACCGGCTGGAAGTTGGCGGATGCCGGTAGCCACGAGTTCACGTTCCCGGTAGGCTTCGTCCTCACCGGGCAAGTGAAGCTGCATTCCGGCGACGGCCAGAACACCGCTTCCGATCTTTATTGGAATTGCTGCCGCCGGCCGATATGGAACAACGATGGGGACAAGGCAACGCTCAAAGATGCGGCTGGCGCCGTAGTGGATGAGTTTGCCTACGGCTGATCATTGCCTGATGGTTTCCAATGTTATTTCCTGCACGCGGGAAAACACTGCTGCCACGCTGGCTTCGCCGTCCAGCACATGCCACTTGCCGTATGCACTCGCAGCGGCCAGGGACTTGTATTGCGCGGCAACGCGCCGCAGCAAGCCGGTATCTTCCTCGTGGCGGTCTAATAGCCCTTCACTGGCTTTGCGGGCCAAGCTGGTGCCAGGCCTTATGTCCAGGTAGATGATGGCGTCGGGCTTGGGGATGCCGAAGACGGCACCGAAGTTAAGGGCGGCAGGCAATGGGAATCCGGCCGAGCACTGGTAAGCGATGGTGGAAGCATAATAACGGTCGGCTATGACGTGCTTCCCTGCGTGCAATGCATCCTCAACCAGCGCAAGGTCCTTTACCATGTCAGCCGCGAATAGTAGAAATTGCGTTTTCGCGCTCCATTGTTGGGAGCGATCCTCCAGGTATTTTCTTATCGCCTGGCCGGGAATGCCTTCATAATCAGGGTAGCTCAGCTTGACTGCGCCAATCTTCTGCGCAGCCAGAAAAGCCACCAGCATGTTGGTCTGGGTGCTGCCGCCGGCCCCGTCAATACCTTCAATAGCTATCAGTTTACCCTTTTTCAGCGGCATTGGTGCAATCACACAGCCAGGCGCTAAACGACCTCAGCCGGCACAAACCACAGGCCTATCTCGCGCTGCGCCTCTTCCGGGTTCCCGGAAGCATGCACCAGGTTCTTGACCGGCCGTTTGTCCTTGTTGGCTGCGATTATGCTGTCTTCGCCCAGGTCGCCGCGGATCGTGCCGGGCTTGGCTGACGACGGATCGGTGTAGCCGGTTATTTCCCGCACCCGCTGGATGGCGTTATCGCCTTCCGCCACCATGGCCACCACTGGCCCGGAAGTTATGTAATCGCGCAAACCGGTAACTATCATGCGGCCCTGCGCCTCATAGTCAGTTATCTTGTCCCCAGCCTTCTCGGATTTCTTGCCCAGCTCGACCAGATAGCTCTTTTCCACCGGGTAGTGCTTCTCGACCAGCGATTTCGTGGCGGTCAGCATCTTGAGGGCCTTGATTTTAAGGCCGGCCCGTTCATAGCGCGAGATTATCTCGCCTACCAGGTTGCGCTGCGGGCCGTCTGGTTTGATGACAATGAGCGTTCTTTCCATGCTTTTCACTGATTATGAGAGGTTGTGCAACCTTATAAATTCGTCGATTCTTGTCTGGAGTTCCGGGAGCGTCCCGGAATTGGAAAGCTTGTAGTCCACGTACGCCAGGACGCCATCGAAGTTGAACAACTTCAGCTCGTTGTTCTCCTGGCGCTCAAACTCTTCCAAGGTTTCGGGATCCCCAATCCGCTTCCTGCTCTTCATCCGCTCGAACCTGACGGCCGCCGGCACGTCGATATATATCACGGTCATGTCCTTGCCGAAGCCGCGCTTTGGCACCGCCACGTCAGCCGGTATCCGCAAGCCGTTGATCACCACCTTGTCCCAGCCGCTGGCCGTTATCTTCTTGACCACCATGCCGCCGAAATATTCGTCGCCGTATTTGTCCCGATACTCTTTCTGCGTGCGCTGCAGGTCGTCGCGGTTGTGGCTGCGGCCCAGCTGGGTGGCCAAATCGCGGACGATGTCGCCCATCGACACCATCCGGTAGCCGTATTGCTCCTTCAGGTAAGCGGCGGCCGTATCCTTCCCCGAGCCGACCAGGCCGACCAGGCCGATGATTTTCATGCCTTCACCTTCGCGAAATGGGACAGCAAAGCCTCCAGCTGGATTTCCGGGGTGGCCCCCTGGTTTATTCTGAACTCGTAATCGCCGAGCTTCTCGATAAGCAGCAGCTTCTGGCTTTCCTGGATGTCCAGGCTATAGATTTCGCGGTGGATGCCCTTTACCATGTCCTCTGCGGCCAGGCCGTTGCTTATCATCAGCTCGTGCAGCAGCTTGCGCGCTTCGGCAAACTTGCCAGCCAGGGCCGCGTCCAGCATTTTCCGGACGGCGCCGCTTTCGATCTGGCCGGATATCTCATAGATGGCTTTGGCCGTTACCTTGCCTTTGGCGGCAGCCGTCTGCAGCAGGTTGGTGGCCTTGCGCATGTCGCCTTCGGAAACGTCGAAGATGGCCTCGAAGCAGCCTTTTTCGACCTCGAGCTTCTCGTGCATTGCGATCCGCTTCAGGTATTCAGCCACATCCTCCTGCGCCAGCTTGCGGAAGCGGAAGACGGCTGCCCGGCTCTGGATCGGCTCGATGATCCTGGAGGAGTAGTTGCACGAAAGTATGAAGCGGCAGGCAGAGGAAAACTGCTCGATGGTGCGGCGCAATGCCTGTTGTGCTTCTGGCGTCAGGGCATCGCTCTCGTCCAGGAAAATGATGCGGAACTTGCTGGCCAGTGATTTGGTCCGGGCGTAGTTCTTGATCCTGACCCGTACCACGTCGATGCCGCGCTCATCGCTGGCGTTGAGCTCCAAAAAGTTCTCCTTCCAATCGTTGCCGAACAGCTCCCTGGCCACGGCGATGGCGGTAGTGGTCTTGCCGGTGCCGGCGGGCCCGGCGAAGATCAGGTGTGGGATGCTGCCTTCGGTCGTCCAGGAACGCAGCCGTTCCTTCACGTGTTTCTGGTTGACAATATCGTCAAGCCGGTTTGGCCGATATTTTTCCGTCCAGATTTCGATGCCGGCCATATGCATAATGTCTGCTGCCGGTATTAATATGGGTTCCGTGTAGGTTGGCTGCCATCATGCTGAAATTATGGCGTCGGCAACCGCAAGCGCGCTCTTCACCGCCTTCACGTCATGCACGCGCAATATGTCGGCCCCGTTGGCAGCCGCTAGTATGCATGCCGCAATCGTGCCTTCCAGCCGCTGCCCGGCCGGTTGGCCGGTTATGGCGCCGATGAACGACTTCCGGGACGGGCCAACCAGCACCGGGTAGCCCAGGCTTTTGATTTGGCCGAGGTTTTTGAGCAGCTGCAAGTTGTGCTGCAGGTTCTTGCCGAACCCGATGCCCGGATCCAGCACGACCTGCCGTACGCCATGTTGGCTGGCGGCTTTGGCGCGCTGGCTTAAGAATTCCTTAACTTCGCCAACCACATCGCTATATGTCGGGTTGTCCTGCATGGTGCGCGGGCTGCCTTGCATATGCATTATGACGGCCGGCACATGATATCTGGCCGCGATTTCCAGCATCTTGGGATTGGCCAAGCCGGTGATGTCGTTTATCATGGCGGCGCCAGCGACAACGCCGGCCTCGGCAACCTCCGGCCTGCAGGTGTCGATGGATAGTGATGTGTTGGTGGTGGAAAGCCTCTTGATGACCGGCAAAGTGCGTCTGATCTCCTCCTCCACGCCAACCGGCGCGCTACCGGGCCTGGAGCTCTCGCCGCCTATGTCAATGATGTCGGCCCCGTCTTCTGCCAGAAGTTGGCCGTGGGCCACAGCCGCATCCGTGCTTGCATACCGGCCACCGGCATAGAATGAGTCTGGCGTGGTATTGAGGATGCCCATCACCAACACGCCTTTGCGCCTGTTTAGCAGTTCCATACTAATATAACACCGTTATGCATATGTTATAAGATTTTTTGCCATTATTCACACATGTTCATCGAGTTGTTCCTGCTCACACTTGCCGGCATCCTCATCGGCATGGTCACCGGCATCACGCCCGGATTACATGTGAATACAGTAGCTTTGCTGCTGATGCCGCTGGCCGGCGCTGCCAACCCATATTTCCTGGCATGCTTAATAATAGCAGTGGCGGTTTCCCACTCGTTCTTCGACTTCATCCCGAGCCTGCTGCTGGGCGCGCCAGACCCAGAGACTGCGCTTTCTGTGCTCCCCGGCCACCGGCTGCTGCACGCAGGCCGCGGTTACGAGGCTGTTGCTGCAGCAGTCACCGGCGGCATCATGGCGATGTTGGCATCTACAGCGTTGTTGCCGTTGTTGTTGGCCGGCATGCCTGTAATATACGGGTTGTTGTGCGGCCATATTGGCATGATATTGGTCATAGTTTCCGCGGCGCTGGTTTTGACGGAAAATGGATGGAAGAAACTGTCCGCTTTGGCTATTTTCCTTCTCTCCGGCATACTCGGCACGCTCACCTTCAATTCGCCGCTGCTCTCGTCTGATGTCATACTGTTCCCTATCTTCACCGGCCTGTTCGGCATCAGCAGCATGCTGTTCAGCATGCAATCGGCAACAGCCATTCCGCAACAGCGCATGCGTTGGGGCAACATCAAGAACCGATTGGTATTGTCCGGAACTTTAAAAGGGCTGGCGGCCAGCATTGTTTTGGGCATCCTGCCCGGGCTGGGCGCAGCCCAGGCTTCATCGGTAGCGCAGTTCTCGCGCGCCGCCGGCCGGGATGCGGACCGCGGCTTCATTCTCACCGTCGGCGCCATCGGCACCGCCGTTACCGTATTCTCCATTCTATCGCTGTACACGATATCCAAGGCCCGGTCCGGGGCGGCTGCCGCAGTCGGCAGCTTCCTGGACACATTCGGAACTGACGAAGTTTTGATGTTGGTGGCAGTCTCGCTATTGTCGGCGGGCATAGCTGCCATCCTCACTCTGGCGGCGGTAAAAAGGGCACTGGCCGCGCTAGCGGCACTAGACTACCGGAAGCTGTCGCTCGGCATTATCGGCTTCCTGCTGCTGGCGACGGCAATCTTCACCTCCTGGGGCGGCCTGCTGATCCTCCTGACCGCAACTTCAATTGGCATGCTCGCACCGCTATTTGGCGTGAAGCGGAGCAATTGTATGGGTGTTCTCATGCTGCCGCTGATATTGTTCTATTTTGGTATGTGAAATGGTGAATTAGTTGCAGCCGACATTCTTTTTCACACCCCTTCATTTCATGTGGAAATTGCAGTCTTGTAACTGCGGTGAAAGTGCCCAAACCGCTTCGTGAAAGGCGGTGAAATGCACGCCCAATACAATGAAATGTGGAAGCCATTCATATGATTTTCACACCCCATCATTTCTTATGGAGATTTACCGGTGAACAAGCTTCCATAACATCGTTATATATCTTCTATGCGCGTCACCACAAGTTCGACCTGACCGCTGCCTTTGGGATACTCAGACACAACGCCGATAAAACATGTAGCGGGGTTTCCGTCCGGCTGACTTATAGCAAGGGTAGACGTGCCTAGCTTCGCCGCCGTGCCGTTGAATATGACCGCGCGCAACCGACCCGAATCATCATCGACGTTGAAGAACATATGGCCATTGGAGATCCTAAGGCTGTCAACACTACCGCAGATTTTGACGGTCCGCCCGGCATGGTCCAGGGTTATGCCAACTATCCCGGTCCGGCTGGAAACCGCGGCGGATGAGACCAGGAACAACAGCAAAAGGCCGGCCAGCGCGCTGGCCAGGCAGGCTGCCTTTAAGGTAGACTCCTTCATCGCTTATTCTTAATGCAAGGGATATATGCCTTGCATAACAGTGTTATACGAATTCCACATCCAAATTCTCCAGGTTTACAACGCTTGCCGAATCCCGGCGACAGATGATGATGACAACTCCCTTATAGATTTCCTTGATGTTGGCATCGCCAGCCAGCCAGAAAATGTCCGGAACGTCGACCAGGGCCAAATTGTCAACCTTGCCGCCGGCAATTGCGCGCGGCGCCAAGTGCCGTTGCCGCAGCAACTCTTTGGTTGTTTCGACGGTCGGCGCCGCTGCCGGCAGGAAGGCAACAATGGATAAAGTGTCTTGTTCCTTGGTGACGCGCACCGAAGCCGGGTTTGTGATGACATGGCTGGCGCCAACGTCGGGCGCAAACGACAGGCTTATGTTAGCGCTGGCCGGCCGGCCAGCGCTAATGGAAAGCGTGACGCCAGAAATTTTGGCCAACTTGCGCCGGAACGGGATGTCCGGATACTGCATAGCAGAAGCGAAAAACCGGCCTTCTTTCACCATGCCGCGCAACCCAACCACACAACCTAGCTCCGGCCGTTCCTTGCTCACCACTTCAATGAACCCGGTATTGTCCTCGACCACAAACCCCTTCGCGTTATGCTCGGCGACCGTGCCTATAATAGCCGACTGCGCAAACACCGTCTTCAACTTATTGATGGATATGCTGTCTTGCATCCGTTCCTGGATGATGCTGCGCAATTTTGCGTGCCGATCCCGGAACCGGCGCACAACGTCAGCTATTTGCACACCGTCAACGGTTTCGGCCTGCGTCACTTCGACGGATAGCTGCTTCTTTCGCACCAGTATGCCATTCTCGATTATGAAATTGGCCTCCAGCGCATTTGGCATTCCAGGAGAGTCCGCCAAGCCAGCAACAACCTCCGGGCTGGCCATGAAACCTTTCTCCATAAGCTGGGTAAGAATCTGTTTTTTGTCCATGGCTAGTAGCCGGCAAGCCTTAAAGCATGTAATTGTCTTTCAGTATACGCCTTATCTTGGCCTGCGTGGCGTTGTTGATCTGGATACGGATCTCCCGGGTACGGCCGTAACGACCCTTTGATATCACTTTCGTGTTGATAATACCCAACATGTCCAGTTCTGCTATGAGATCGGAGACCCTTCTTTGCGTCAGGCATTTCAGCCCAAGCTCCGGGCACATGCTCTCATAAACAGAAAAGATGTCGCCAGTTTGTATATCCTTGGCCTTCGAATCGACCAGTTTGATGATCGCCGACAGTACAGCCATAGATTGTTTGGGTTGGTTGATCAGCACTTCAATCACCCGGTCGCTGTCCAGCTTGTCTTCAGCCATATCCACGTGGCGCACCTCCACCTTGGTTGACTTTTCCCGCTCCGCCAGTTCGCCGGCTATGCGCAGCAGATCCAGCGCCTTCCTGGCATCGCCATGCTCCTGGGCCGCCAAGGCTGAGCATTTTTCCACCACACCGCCTTGCAGAACACCGTCTTCAAATGCCTGCCCAGCCCGATAATTGAGGATGTCGGCAAGCTGCCTGGAATTGTATGGCGCGAATATCAACTCCTCTTCAGACAACGACGACTTCACCCGCGGGTCGATGGTCTCAAGGAACGAGACGCTGTTGGAGATGCCGACGATGGACAGCTTGGTGCCTTCGATCTTCTCCCGGGTGATGTTATAGAGGATACCGTCGCCGATTTTGGACACCAGAGCATCAATCTCGTCCATCACCAGAATGACGTTCTTGTTCAAGCCATTGAGCGCTGAGTAGAATATGTTGTAGACTTCGTCGGTTGGTAAGCCGGTAATCGGCACCTGCCTGCCGAGCATCCTGGACAGTTCGGCCAACAGCCTATATTCGGTATCGCTGACACCACGCATTTTGCAGTTGACATAGAATACTCTAACCCTGTCGCTGGCCTTTTGGATCTCATGCGTCACGTGGGTAGCTACCATGGTTTTACCAGTTCCCGTCTTCCCGTAAAGGAAGCAGTTGGAAATGTTGCTACCACGCACCGCCGGCGCCAGGATTGAAGCCAGTGTTTTGATCTGCTGTTCTCTATGGAGGGTCATGTCTGGGATGTATGTATGGCTCAAAACGTCCTTGTTGCGAAAAACTCCCTTAACGTTGGTTGAATAAGAACCGAAAATGTCAGTCAGCGTCTGCTGAACCATGCTCGTGGTTTGGATTGGCACCTTAAATTCTTGTGGAGCCATAGACCATAATTTCCAATGGAAAACAAATACCTGTAAACAAGTTTTTATTTTATTTATAACAATGTTATAGTTATAGTTATAGTTGTACTTTTTCTATTTCTTTATTTCCAGAGGAAATGATGGTCTTAATGTGTTGCCACGCATACAATCTAATCCACCCATATATAACAATGTTATTCCAAACCTTTTAACCTTCAAATGGAATATTCCTTATGCGCCTGTTGGTAATAGCCGACATCCACGGTCGCTATCAGAAGCTGAGAAAATTGTTAGCCAAAATCGATGAAAAATTCGACGTCGTTGTCTGTCCGGGTGACTTTACCGACATGCATAACATCCCACGCGAGTTCTCGCAAATGGACGTTGCTGACATTGTCGCCCAATCCCTGATTGCCACCCGCAAACCAGTTGTCGGCATTCCAGGCAACCACGACCCCTATGACATCGTCGGCCTCCTGGAAGAGTATGGCATCAGTGCCCATGCGCGGGTTAGGAAAATAGACAACATGAATTTCCTGGGCTATGGTGGTGCAGAGACGCCGTTCAATACGCTTTTCGAACCGAGCGAAGATGAGATTAAGAAAGCCCTCGACGCTTTGGCTGGCACCATCACTGGAGACTTTGTTCTGGTGACCCACAACCCAGCAAAGGACACCAAGCTCGATTCCGTGCAGGGAACCCACGTCGGCTCGCAATCAGTTAGGGACTTCATACTGAAGAACAAACCCACACTGGCCATATCCGCCCACATCCACGAGGCCATGGGTGTAGATACCCTCGGAACCACAACGCTGTTCTACCCTGGCCCGTGCCACGAGGGCCGCTACGGCCTGGTTGATATCAGCACTGCGGGCATTACCTGCGTGTCGAAAAGGATCGAATTCCAGCACATATAATTCAACCGCCGTGGCGGTAGCGATACAACGCCTTTGCCGCCTCGGCTGCCCGTTCTGGGTAAGAAAAAGTTGGCACGCCCTCATTTTCCAGCGATTTTTTCAGGACCTCGGTGAACCGGCCGCCGGCCGCAATGAAGATTATCGGCTTCTTCCGCAGCCGGTTGGCCTCGGCCACCACCTCCACGATGTCACTGGTCAGTGCTGGCAGTTGGAACAGCGCTATGATAACCAGTATGTCAACCCCAGCATCATCCAAAGCCGCATCGATTGCCGCCGAATAGCGCTCGACGTCTGCATCTCCGGTGAGGTCGATCACGCTGCCGGTGACCACATGTGCTGGCGAAACCATCCTTATCCGGGCCAGGCCCGCTTTGCTCATCACTGCCGGCTCCATTCCCAGCCTGGCCAGCCAGTCTGCGGTCAATATGCCAAAACCACCACCATCGGTGATTATCTGCACGCGCCTACCCTTCGGTTGCGGCTGTGTGGTAAGCACGCGTGCGAAGTCGAAAAGTTGCTCTATGTCTTCAGCTTCTATCACACCCGCCTGCCGGAACGCGGCCTTATACACCTCTGCCGCGCCGGCCAGCGAGCCGGTATGGCTGGAAACGGCGCGGCTGCCGGCTGCGGTGATGCCGCCTTTGAGCACGACCACCGGCTTCTTCCTTGCCGCCTCTTTTGCCACGGTGAAAAAACGCCTGCCGTCAGCAACACCTTCAATATACATGCAAACAACCTTGGTGTGCTGGTCGTCCGCCAGATAGCGCAACAAATCGGCTTCATTGACGTCAGCCGCATTCCCATAGGATATGAACTTGCCGCCCCGATAGCCCTTCATCGACATCCAGTCCAACACCACGGACATGACTGCGCCGGACTGTGATATGAAAGAGATGCCGCCCTCGACCGGCCGCTCCAACTTGTAGCGTGGGTTGAACAGCGTATCCACCTTCGAATGCGCGTCAAAAATGCCCAGGCAATTTGGCCCGACGAGCCGGATGCCATGCTTCCTGGCAACCCCAACTACCTTATCCTCCAGCCCGTTGTTGCCGACCTCGCGGAACCCGCCGCTCACTACGATAGCTGCCTTGACTCCAGCCTTGCCGCAGGCCTCCAATGCCTGGGGCACGCCTGCTGCAGCAATTGCTATCACCGCAAGCTCGACCGGTTCCTTCACGGCCGCGACGCTTGCATAACAGCGCTTCCCCAATATCTGATCCGCGTTCTTGTTTACCGCAAACACCTTGCCGCGATAACCGTTCTCGACAAAGTTCCGGAAAATCACATGGCCGGGTTTGCGCGGGTTGCGACTGGCACCGATGACCGCGACCGACTGGGGGCGGAAGAAGCTGTCCAGTCCCATATTAATCTATAGCCGACCCAATAATACGCTTTCATCGACGCCCCGCGGTCATATGCCAAAAGCCGCCAACAGGCTCGGCATCGTTATCCACCTTTCATTTTTATAGTTGCCGTCCACCGCATCCTGTAGCCGCAGGAACAGCCAGCCGTTTTTCGAGCGCCAGGCCAGGAAGCCAAACGCCCCAGTCTTGTCGCACCAGCCTTTCATCGCGCCCGCTTGCTCCTTATCCAGTCTCGGCAACTTCGCATAATTCTTGACCTCGAACGCCAGCACTAGGCCCTTCCTGATGGCTACCACATCCACCGGATATAGTGCATTTCCGGAAGCGGCCGACCGCACCGACCCAAACCCCCGGTAATTAAGGAATTTGACCCATTCCAGCTCTGCCCTGACGCCCTTCTGGTAATAGCGCATATTTAACCTGCAATACAATATCGCATATAATTTGTAAACTATGCTAAACTAGCCAAATGCACCAGCCAAGCAGCACACCGGATGCGAAGGAACGGCTTGCCAAGGACATGGCCAGCGAAATCGTGCTGTCGCAGAAGCCGTCCGAAACCCTGCGCAAATGGCGCAGCATATTCAAAGTTTCGCAGAAGAAGCTGGCAGCGGTTATGGGCATAACCCCTTCGGTGATAAGCGATTACGAATCTGGCCGGAGGAAGTCGCCGGGCATCGGCCTGGTGCGCAGGTATATCAACGCCCTCCTCGACGTGGACGCAACGCGGGAGCGGGGTGTGGCAGCCATGTTCGACCTGCCGGCAAGTCCCCATGGCTCGTCGGAAGCCATCATCGACATCCGTGAATTCTCCGCGGGCGTGGAAATCGATGACTTCTGCAAGTTGCTGCATACCGACATGATAACGCCAGTGAAATCCGGCCACCCGCCGCAGCAGATATATGGCTACACGGTAATCGACTCGGTGAAGGCCATAACCGAAGCATCTTTCCAAGACCTGTTAAAAGTCTACGGTGCGACCAGCAAACGCGCACTGGTCTTCACCAAGGTTTCTACTGGCCGCTCCCCAATGGTGGCGATAAAGGTCTCGAACATCAAGCCGGCCCTCGTGGTGCTGCATGGCCTCGGCACCGTCGATGACATCGCCAAGCGGATTGCGGAAGCCGAAGGCATCCCTCTTGCGGTCTGCCGCCTGGAAAAAGTGGAGAACATTGTGGCCGCGCTGAAATCCCTGCACAACAAATAGCCGTTCACCAGACACTCACATCTGCGACCAGTATGCTGTTGTTTTGGGAAAGCGCGACACGCCGCAAGAATGCCTTTCGCGCCGGCTCCTGCCGGGAGCCGCAGGCAAACATCGCCATAGCTGCGCCGTCCCGAACTTCGCTGATCGTTATCCGGAAATTTGGCCCGGGTATGGGGCTTGCATCCAATACATCCGCGGCGCTGACGCTGCGGAAAATGCTTTCATAAGCGGACCGGTTTTGGCTGCACAACGTTTGCGAGAAACCCAACTTTTCCGAATCCAGCAGCGGCCAGCTGGCGGCAAACCCGATGGCTGTGGGCGCCAGGCCTTCTGCCGACCCCGGGCTGCGTACCATCTGCTCGGAGAGCGCAATCGCCTCGGACCACATGAGGTTGTAACTGGCGTCTACGCTGCGCTCGCCGATGCCGCTGGCCAGGAAGCTGATAGTGAAGAACATGACGGCAAAGAACACGACGGCGGCAATCACAAACTGGAAGACAAGCTGCGCTTTCATGGACTATATAAGAGATGCGCTGGGAATATTAAATTGGTGCCCGATGATGGTTTCATGCCCGCGCAAATGGCCCGCAATGCTTCTCCTACCATTCCTTGTCCTCATCTCCGGCTGCACCGGCAGCCCATGCATACCCCTTCTCTGTAACCAGCCGATCGACGAGGGCAGCGACATCGTCGTGATAAAGGGTTTGGATGCAATCCCCAGCGAGATTGCGCCGGGCCAGCAGGTGAAGATAGTGGGTTACATCGAGAACCGCGGTGGCAGCGAAATTGCGCGTCTGGAGGCGGAAATCTTCGACTATTGCAAGGGGCTTTTTGAGATTGTGGACGGCAATGATGGGAAAAAACAGATTGACAAGCTGTTGGGCCGCGAGACCAGGATCGTAAGCTGGATATTGCGTGCCAAGGGTGACATCGCGCTGCAAACCACCTGCCCATCAGACGGCGTGAAGATGAAAGTCACTTACAGCTACACCACCTCCTCCATAACCAACATCGAATTCATCGCTGCGGTGGAGATGCAACGGCGAGAGGAAGAGGGCCGCTTCAAGGAAGTCAGTTCGACCCTCACCCTAGGCGAAGGGCCGCTGAAGCCGGTCGTGACCATCGAGGACAAGCAGCCGGTTTCTACCGATTCTGGCATAACCGTCATCAGCTTCCAGATCAAAAACCATGGCGATGGGTTCCCCACGGAAGCGACGATAGACGCCTCCAAAATAACCTTCAAGGAGAACGAAAACGCCGTGCTTAACATCGGCGCCGCCCTCACCCAGTGCAAAGGTGATGCCGAAACCGGCTGGGGGGAAATCCGGCTGATACAGAAGGCCTCGCCCAAATTCTTCTGCAAGGTCGAGATTCCGAACGGCGACTATCCAATCCAGTTCACCGAAGACATTCAAGCAAGCCTTGACTACCAGTACGAATTCCGCAAGTCGGTGACGGTAACGGTCAAGCCCAAGATATGAGCGCCGGCCTGCGCTTAAAGATATATATGTGGCCGGCACCGAATTATATTAAGTAGAAAATGACACCGTTGAGCGCCCGCGGAAGGTATGCCGTGCTGACGGCCATTGCTGTCCTGTTTTCCGGCTGCATCGGTCCAGATGGCAGCCAGATCGCCATCGGCCCAGGTGTCGTCATAATGGAATTCTCCCCAGACTTCTCCTCCGTGCAATCGGGTGAGCAGGTCAAGCTCCAGATCCGGGTGCAGAACCAGGGCGGCGTGCCGGCCGAGAACACTAAGGTAGCGTTGGTCGGCATCAGCCCGAGCGAATGGCAATCCCGATCCGGCGGTTTCGAACAGGCCTTGGGCCGGCTGTCGCCCGTAGACAGAGAAACCGACACTCCCGGAGAAATACAGTCGAGGCAGTTCAGCCTGACCGCGCCGCGGCTGCCGGAGGGCATCGAACACGCCTACGAACCCATCGCCCGGGTCAGTTACGATTACAAGGCGAAGGCGGTAAAGGCCATCTCGGTGGTCAGCACGGAAGAGCTACGCCGCCTGCTGCAGCAGGGCCGTGCGCCGCCCATCACCGATGTGCAATCTTCCGGCGGCCCGCTCAGCGTGGAAGTCCGTACCGGCAACGCGATAAAGACCGGGCAATCCGGCCGTGACACTGTCAGCTTCTTCGTCAAGATCACCAACAACTTCTGGGAGCAGGGCGGTACGGTCCTGCCTTCCGGCGTTTCCGGCGGCGGCGCGACCATCGACTACCCGGTTAACGTGAAAATAACCGCATCCGGGATATCGATAAGCGACTGCGGCGGCTTCGCCAATGCGGACCAGACGCCGGGCAACGGCATCGTTGACCTTTGGCAAGGTAAGGATGCGGAAATAACCTGCGAGCTGGCGGTGAGCGGCAGCACCGTTTCCAGGCAGGAAAGCCTGATAACCATAGAACTCAATTACCGCTACCAAACTGAAGCGCCTAGCCAGGTCACCGTGATCGGAACTGATAGGTAATCAATCAGCCTGGCCGTCGGTTGCCACTGGCTTCTCACGCCGCTCGTTGGTGCTGGCCATGCGCCGCGTTATGTATCCGGCCAGCGCGTTGCGCGCCTTCTTCGGCAAAAGCGGTTTGATCGTCTCGATCTTCGCTTTGTTAGCCGCGAAATCACCGGTGAACATGGAAACGTCTGCCTTCAGCAGGTCTTCCACCATCTTCTTTATCGCCGTGCTCTTTATGCTTCCCATAACGCCTGAAATAGATATATACCGTCCCCAGCTTTTAAACTAGACGGTTTCCCTGGTTACCTGGTAATAAGTGACGTTGTTCTCATTGTCCACGATCGCCCATAGCATGGTAGCCCGTATGGAATGCGCCAGCCGGACCGCCCGCGACAGCTCCTGGAATGAGCAGGTGTAGTCTTCCGGCACGCAATGCACCACCCACCTGGTATGCTCTTCCGGCGCCTTGGGCCCTTTCCTGACCACCCTGACCCCACGCTTGTATACCCGGAAATCGCAGCCGAACTTGAAGCCGGTCTTGACCAGCAAGCCCCGTTCCCGCAAGTCTTTGTAAACCACATACCGCTCGTGCAGCCGCTTATCCTTCTCCATGCCGAACGCCAGGAACTTCTCCAGGTTCAGCGCCTTTCCGGACCTTTTCGCCTTTATCCGGCCCTTCTCCAACAGATATGCCGCTTCGACGAACGCCAGCTCCAGCCGGCCGTCCATGTCCTTGCCGAAGCCGCGCTCCAAAAGCTGCCCATAACCCCTGGCCACCGCCACCTTGTTCTCCATAACCCTGGCAACGGCAACCTTCTCTTCCCGGCCTTCGTTTTCTGTCATATCCACACATGGGGCGAGAGGGAATCTCCCGCAAGGCAT
>JACQOC010000035.1 GCA_016202785.1 Candidatus Aenigmatarchaeota archaeon | reverse complement strand
GAACACTGCTCCTGGCATGAGCAGCGTCTCGATTGCCGGCAGCTATGGCTCTTACGCAAGGAGCGGACAGACTGCCACTGTCACATCGTCAGGCAGCGACCCGAATGGCGAACAGGTAAGATTGAGGTGCGGGAGCAGAAGCAGCGCGACTGACTTGTGCACCGGCTCCTACGCGTCCAGCGGCCCGTCATGTTCCTTCACGAACAACTGGGGAGACAGCAGCGACCATAATGTTTACTGCTTCATCGAGGACACGCCAGGAGCGAGGTCGAGCGTGCTATCAACCAGCCTCAGGTCGGATAACTCAGGCCCAACCATAAGCATAAGCAGGAATCCGTCTGCTGCGCAAGTCCTGCCAGGCACCTCAACCACGCTGACAGCAGGCGCCTCGGACACCAGGAGCGGCGTTTCAACGACATCCATAACAGTCGACGGCTCCACAGCTAATACATGCTCAAGCAGCACTTGCGTGCACACGTTCTCGCCGGCATACGGCAGTCATACTATATCATCAAGCTCAACTGACAGGGTAGGGAACACGGCACAATCATCAAGCGACACGTTCATAGCTGACAACCCGCCGAGCGTGCAGCCGATAACCTACTCAGGCGCGTGCAGGGAAGGCGGGACAATAACAGTGCGCTGCTCCGCAAGCGATGCGAACCAGCAATCAGGCACGCTCTCCACAAAAGTGTGGGTAGGGGAATGCAACGGCAACAATTGTTTTGCCACCCGGACATGGACTTATTATAATGGCGCTTCGATGAGCTACCAGTCAGGCGACACGTTCACGAAGGACGTCACGATCAACTCTGCGGACGGCAGGGGCATAGCGGCAACATGCCAGGCGACAGACGAACTCAACGCGGCAAGCAACTGGGGAGACGCGTACCCGCTCTGCGTGGTCAACCAGTGCCAGAACCCGCCTGCCGTGACCATCGATTCAATCTCACCTAACCCGTCAGGTCCCGGAACAGTGCAGGTCGCGTTCAGCGCAGACAGGGCAGTGCAGGGCGAGCCTGCGGTAAGAATAAAGCCAGGCTCGCAGGCCGGCGGGACCAGCCAGATAACAGCGAGCCAGGTTTCGAAGAGCGGCAACAGTTATGTTTACTCTTTCACAGCCCAGACCAGCCACCTGAGCGGAATCGCGGATGTCAGCATTGGCGGCGGTTTCGTGGATAGGGGTGCGAACTGCCAGTTCAGCCAGATCAGCCAGATGACTATCGATACTGATTCGCCTTCCACCTCTATCCTTTGCAACGGAGCTGCGTGCAACTCAGGCGTATACAACGGCCCGGTGAGCATGGTGATGAGCTGCAGCGACCCGACAACCAGCTGCTCATCAACCAAATTCGGCATAGGCGCTAATGCGCCTCCTTCAGAGGACTACACCGTGCCGCGCGTGATCAACCCGCAACGGACAGGAGTCAACGCTGTTACTGTCAATTACCGGTCGACTGACGCTGTTGGCAATGCCGAGCAGCTGAGAAGCCGGCAAATCAACATATACCTGCCGCCCTGCCGCGTGCCGAGCGAGGAGCCGACGTGCCCTGGCGGGCGCATCGAGGAGGAAGTAAGGCTCAAGCTCGTGCTCGACGGGGCAAGCGCGCTCTCCGGCAGCACCCTCAACTCGCGCGTGTACTGCTTCGTGCGGAACAGGGAGACAAAGGCGAAGACAAGGGAGTGCAGCCTCGACCCGGCTTCGCTCAGGATCACGATAGACAAGAATGACCCGAACCCGGCGAACCGCAAGGACTATTTCAGGTGGTATTATCCGGGATATAACTATCCTTACAGCGCGCCGACAACATACGACAGCTCAAGGATAATCGCGTACCTAAACGAGAGGCAGGACACGACGAGCCGCAGCCAGCCCATAGACAACATCCAATACACGTTTGCCAAGAGCTGGGCATTGCCGATATACACCAGCGTGTTCCAGTCGGAAGTGTGCGTGGAAGGGCAGGACCAGGGCAGCGGGCTGGGCGGCGAGGACTGCGAGGACTATCAGGTCACGGACTCGGAAATGGTTGTGGATGTTTCATTCCCCGACTTAGGCGTGACAGTGCCGCGCACCACTGACGGCCAGAATGAGGCGAACTTCACCAAGGGCATGACGATAAACTTCGAGGCGGCGCCTACGGTCAAGACAATATTGACATCCAGCCCATGCACTGGCGTGGACTGTGACGTGGACTTCAACTTCGACGGCGGCGCGTGGAAGCCGACCACATGGAGCGATTTCGAGAAGGCGTATGTTCCGAGCCAGCTGGACGCGGCGAGCAATGCGCTTGCATGCGATTCATATCATACTCTTAACGTGAAATCGGTGAAGCAGACTCCGCCTGACAGCGGGCTGGAGACCACTGTCCAGAAGAGATTCTTCACCAGCTGCGAGCCGAGGCTTGTAGCGACTCCGGCTGAGGCGCGCCTGGTGCTGAACGCCCAGCCGGGAGAAATCTTTGAGATTACTGCGATTAATCCGAAAGGCGAAGAAAAAATATTCGAGCTGTCGGCGACGACATCGGAACCGAACGGCTATCCGCTCCCATGGATTAGGTTCGACTGCCAGTCCGGGCCGGATTGTGAAGCGGGACCCGGGCCGGGATTGCCCACGGACGATTACGCGAGGCTTACGGTTCCTTCCGGGCTGTCCAGGTCCGTCTCCGTGGTCATGTCGACAGCCGCAAGGTCAGGCTCGTTCCCTGTCACATTCGTCGGGACGTACACAGAGGTGGTGGAAGGCCAGACAAGAACCAATACCCTGACGGCAATAGGCACGCTGCTCGTCTTTGCCGAAGGCCTGGACGAGTTCGCGGCGTGGCAGCTCGCGGTGCTTG
>JACQOC010000034.1 GCA_016202785.1 Candidatus Aenigmatarchaeota archaeon | reverse complement strand
TTGCCCTGCTCGCCCGCACAGCCTGCTGCCTGGTGGGCAGCAAGCGACTGCGGATGGTATGACGGGTTGCGCAGAGCTGGCGGAAAATCCTTGAAGACGAAGCGCACCTTGCCGCTCTTTATGTATTCTGCTTCAATTTGCGGCAGTATCTGGGTGTCGAAGCGCTGGCAGAAGGGGCACTGGAAATCCTCATAGCCAACTATCGTCACCGTTGCGTTGCCGTCCCCGTTGGCCGGATCCTCGGCCGATGCCTGGGCGCCTGACGGGGCGCTGACGCCGTTGGCGGCCTGGCTGGCCCCGTACAGTATGCCGATGGCCGCGAGCAGGGCAAGCGCAGCTACGATTACGCCTTTCCCGGCCAACAGCCGGGAGCGGTTGGGAGCGCCGGCCTGGCCGTATTGCTCCGGATGCTTGGCCTGCGCGTGCTGGCCCAGGCCGCTTGCGTGGCTGAACGCCTTCCCGCAGCTGGTACAAACGTGGTCTGCCATTATTGTCTCTGGGAAGGATGCGTTTAACTGTTGCCTTTAACGCTCCAAACCAGGGTTGAACAATTCAACGGCAGGAATAAGCAGCTGGAATCGTATGCAATTGCGGGTGATGGGCATGAAAAAAGGCAAGGAAAAACTGTGCGGCTGCGGGTCAGGCAAGCCTGCCTCCCAGTGCTGCGGCTGAGGAAAAGGCGTGCTGGTCAGTTGACGTATCCCTTTATGAGAAGGTTACCCATCGGCGTGAGCTTGACCAGCACGCGGCCCTTGGCCTCCTCCGCCTCGATCAGTCCCATCGCCTTGAGGCCTTCCGTCTTCGGCGTGCCGTTAATGTGGTAGCTGACCAGCGGCAGGCTCATTTTGATCTTGCGGGAAAGCTGCTCCAGGCTGGCGCAGCAGTCCCGTTCGGTGTACAGGGTCTTGAGGATGGCCATCTTCTTCTCCGAGATCAGCTTGTAATAATTGAATTTGAGCACCGGCAGGAGCATGGACTGGTCGCCCTCGACGGTCATGGCCTTGACGCCGTTGACGAACGCCGCGCTGGTCGCCGCGCACTGCATGTTGCTGTCGCCGGTACCAACGTTGACCAGGATGTTCTTCTCGCTGCGTGAAATCTGGGAGATGACCCGAAACATCTCCTCCCACGGGTCGCCGTTTATCACCACCGTTTCTACCGGTATGCGGAACCGTTGCAGCTCCCGCTCCGCTTTGTCGGCGTCCCCTACCTGGTCCTTGGGGCAGATAAGGATGATCTTTTCCGTGGGGAATTCCCTTACTGTTATGAAAAGCGTGTCAAGCTTTTCGCCAACTGGTGCAACCACCGTGTATTTCATACTATGGAATGGATTCATGCCTAATAAAATTAGGTTTATCTGTCAAAGAGCAAGTTGAAATTTTAAAGGAAGCGATATAAGGGCTGGATGGCAATGGCAGTTATCCGTGATTGTGATGGTCAAGAACAATTCATTGCAGAAAATAGTGGGTTCGATAGCGTCGCGGCCGCAGTGGTTCGCCCTGGGCTTCCTGCTCATGTTTGCGGTCCAATACTTTTTCCTTACCCCTTCCCTGTGGCCGGTGCGGGCACCGAACAATCCGGTCACCGCTACCGACTGGCTGTTTGCGTTCCTGTTTGCCACCTTTGCCGGCACCTTCCTGGCGGTGTGGCGGCAGCGGCAGGACGCGCCCAAGGTCTGCGCGGCCGCCGGTGGGGTTGGCGGGCTTATCGGCATGTGGGGAGCGACCTGCCCGTTCTGCACGTTCTTCATCCTGGCCTGGCTCGGGGTGCCGGCAGCCGCTGGCATCGGCAGCGCCGCGTTCATCGAGCCCTATCTGGATATCGTCCGGCTTGCGGCGTTGGCCATAATGGCATACGGCATCGTGCTGGCGGCAAAATAGGGTATCCATGCCCAGCAGCCGCATACACTCCGAAACATTCTCTTCTATCCAGTTTTCTGGAAAAAAGAGAGCACAGAAACGGTGTGGTGCTGACGCTAAATGCGGGCGCCGACGGCATGGGTTGGGCATTTGTTTGATGCCCTAGACTCGATATTTCGGACACTAACAAAAAGTTTAACGCCGGCGGCAGGATTTCCACCGCGGAAAGGCATGGCCTTCCCGCCATTTGAACCTGCAAGTCCTTGCGGACAGCGGTTGTCCCTTCTTTGGTCAAGCTTTCTTTTTAAGAAAGGTTGTTCGAGACCGCCCCATTAGCCTGGCTCTGGCACGCCGGCATACATAAATAGAAAGGTTGGTGGTTAAAAATGGCGCATCTGCGGCAATTTTTTGGGCTAGCCTATGGTCTGCGCCGTTATTTGCCCTTTGCCATATTCGTAGCGGCGGAAGCCAGTCTCCGGAAACAAATAACCGCCCTTTATGTAGGCTGGCGTTACGCTGGCAAACAGCTTGCTGCTGAGCGAAGCGCCGGCCAGCTTCGGATCCTTCTGCTTCAGCAAGGCCATGAATCCAGCCACCATCGGCGTGGCCATGGAAGTGCCGGACAGGTATTCGAACCCTGACGGGTTGCACAGCCAGCAATCACTCTTGGGCACGGTCGAGAGGATGAACGATCCGGGAGCCAGCACGCCGTGGTCGTACATGGCATAGCCGCGCCCGGAGTAGTAGGCGATATGGTTGTAGTCGAAGCCGAAGCCGCCTTCGTCAAAGTAATAGTCGCCGGTGGCGCCTACCGCTACTGCCCACCTGGAGCAGGCCGGTATGGAAACCCCATAGCCGTTGTTGCCGGCCGCGACCACGACCGGGATGTTCTTGCGCTGCACGACGCTCTGCATTTCCTTAACCAGCGGATAACTGCTGTCGCAGCTGTTGAACAGGTAGGTCGGGCTGCCGCCCAGGCTCACGCTGATGACGTCGGGCTTGACCGTGGTGGTTTGTTCAGTCATGCCAGTGCATTTCTGCGCCACCACGCTAGCATAGCTGAACTCATAGGTGCAGGAAGCTGCGTCCGGCGGGCAATAGACCTGTCCATACCTGCAGCCGTTCTTGTCCAGCAAGATGTTGCCGTTTTCATCCTTCAATAGGCACCGCACCGAACTGCCTTGCGTCCTATTGCCGTCTTTGGCGGGGCAGAGCGCTTGGCCAGCTTTCAGGCTGCCGGGGTTCGGCACCTTGTTTGCGTAGCTGCAAGCCACGCTGCTGCCGGCCAGGACTGACATGTTCTGCAGCGCGCAGCCTGCGGCGGCTGCGCAGCATTTCTTGTTGGCGCCGCATTTCGCACTGCAGTCAACCTGCTTGGTGATGTTAACGCCTTTGGCCGCCCATTCGAAGCCGGATATGATGTCGCTTTCAAAGCAGCCCCACGGATGACAGACTTTGGCCATCATGATCTTGGCATCGGGAGCGATGCCGATGGATTCGTTTGCCGGCATTCCGAAACTGAAGTCATGATCTTCCGAACATGGAACCTCAGCATAGTAGCAGTACAATTCGCCGCACTCAAAACGGTAGCATCTGGCTATTTTCGGGTTGCCCTTGCTGGCAATAATTCCCGCAACGTGGGTGCCATGGCCGACATCGTCCATGGGGTCGGTTGTGTAATCCACGAAACTGGCGCTGGCAATTATGCTGTCCTTGAGCGACGGATGGTTATAGTCGATACCGGTGTCCAGTATGGCGACTATGCTGCCCGCCCCAGTGATGCCTGCATCCCAAAACTTGCTGACGCCAACAAAATTGTTGGCCTCCAGGCTTTGCGGTTTGGCGCCCTGCGGTAGCGAGCCCTTAGGGAAAGCCTTGGAAACCGTGAACGACAGCTTGCGGTCCTCGGTCGCATTGGGAATGCTGCCGGCGACGGTCTTCGGGCAGATTGCGACCACGCTTGAATTTTGCCCGCCGATGGCAAGATCCCTGACGATGGCGCACCCTTTGCCAACCAATTTCGCCTTGTCGGCCGGGGAACTGGCAGGCACAATAAGCCGTATGGTATCGCCCTTGGCTGCGCCGCTGGCAAGCGTGCCGCCCTTGACCGCGGCCCCGGAAATCTCGGCGCCGAAACTGTTTGATCCCAGAATAAAACCGACGGCAAAGGCCAACGCAGCGGCAAACAGCAGCCAGCTTTGTGCCATATATCACATTGGCTTATTTTATAGTAAACATTTTTGACAGTGTAGATGCTGCAATGAAAGTTGCATGCGGGCCGCGCGCGCGGGGCTGTGCGACCTATGGCACGCCGGCTTAATTTGATGATGTGTTCAAGGCTAAAAATGGGTTTGCCATCATCGCATACTGTTTCTATGTAGCCTTTACCAAATATTTGCTGGTCCTGGTGGTCCCTTGGTGCACTAGAATGCCCTGCTTTACCAGTTCATTAAGCAGTGTTATGGCCGTTACCCGCGACACACTACATTTTACCATCACATCAGAGGTTGTCAGCTCCTTTCTGGAGGCGACGAGTTCGTCCAACTTTTTCCGTTTCACGTCCTTCTTCTTGGCCGGACTCAGGCTTATGCGTGCATAAAAGGTTGAAGGGCCGTCGCCCACCACCTTGAATTCCGGTGCCATTTTCCCGAGCTTGGATAGCTCTTCCTTGATTTTCCAAATGCCTTCACCGCGGCCTTCAAACAGCAAAGCCGGGTTAAGGAACGTATAGATGCCTTCGTTAGGATGGTAGGTGGTTTGGCTCGCAAGTATATCCTGCCACATCTTGTCGTTTATGACTGCCGGATTGCTGATATCGAAGCCGTCGGCGTAAATTCTGACCCGAATGTGCTCATGGCTGCGGTAGTTGCGGTGAGCGACGGCGTTTGTCACGGCCTCACGTATTATGCTGTTTGGTATTTCCGGTGTCTGCACCATCCGCGGCCCCTCATATTTCCGCGCCACCGGCAGGTTTTGTTCAATGGCCGAAGCTACTTCAAATATCATCTGCCTGGCCGGTTTGGAAATTTTCAAAGCCGGGCCAATGGGGCTGGGAGCAGAGCCGATTAAACTGTCATATTTTTGTATTTCGACAAAGGCGCCCTCTAGGTGGTCGACCGGACTTTTTGCTAGTATTACAACACCCCTTACCGAAAGATAACCTTTTGGCGCGGCCACAGTTTCGGCAATATTCTCCCTGCTTTTTTTCAGCAAAGATGAATAGATGTCTAGCTCAGACTCGTCAACATCGCCCCGCTTTGCGTGGGTTGGAATGTCTTCGACATTAGAGGATCCGTATAGTAAATGGTATCTTTTTACTTCTTCCGGAGTCAGGCGCTGGGTAGTGCTGCCTTTCCTTTCATAATAGGCGCCGTTGTAGGTGCATGGTCGCAAGTTTCCAACATGCTGGACGCGAATCAGGGCAAGCCTTCTGCCGTCTGCCGTTTGGACTATCCGCACCTGGGTTAGTGGCGTCGGCTTCACTCCTGCGATGGCGTTGCCAAATTCCATATGGAACTTCTCTTCAACAATGCCGACAATTTCGCCCCCTTTGCTGATGTCCTCCTGGCCAACCAGCAGAATGCCGCCGCTTTTGGTTCCGAAACCAGCGATTTTTTTGCCGATACTTTCCTGGCCACCTAGGGTGCGGTCGAAAGTTTCACTCTCGGGCGTTTTTATTGCCTCTTCCACCGCCACTATTGTTAATTCCGGAATTTCTATTTTTTTACCTGTATCCATAACATTCGATTAATTGTTTAATTATATAGTTTATATACTTTATTATTAAATAATTCACAATTTGTGGCCTAGCCGCATTCCTTAATCCGTGTGTTCGACTTGTGTGGCAACAATCTCGGCAGGGTATAGACACAGCCTGTGACCGGGACCTTATCCCTTTTTGGCCTTCTTCGGCTTCTCGGCCTTGTCCGCCGCCTTCGCTTCCTTCTTAGGCGCGGCCTTTGCGCCAGAACCGGAAAGGATTGCAGACTTGGTTGACTCAAATGCAGATGGCAAGCTCTCCGGCGCCACGCCAGCGCTGATGTACGCTGAAAACGTGCTCTGGTACTTGTCCTGGCTTTCCGATTTCACCTTGGCCGCATAATCGGCTATATGCTTTCCGGACAGCCGGTTCTCGGCCGGGAAGATCTCGGGGCTGTGCGGTATGTTGAGGCCGGAATCAACCGCGCCCTTCAGGCAAGCATAGATGCGGCTGCCATTGGTTTGCGTGTACAGGCCAAGGTCGGCGATGCACGTTTCTATTTTAGCCGCTTTGGCCTTAGCCCCGAGCAGCAGGCCGGTGAGGTAGGCGGCCGGCAGGTTGCCGGTGCCGGACTTCCAGCCGAAGCCGGCCAACTCCTTGGAGCTGGCGGCGACCGCGGTGGTGTCGCCCTTCTGGCCGTGGATGACAATCTGGCAGGACATGTTGCTCAAGCTCTTGCGGATGACCAGCCGCGGCTGGCCGCTCTTCAGCAGCGCAAGCCGGGCCCGGTAGTCGGTGCGGCCTTCCCTTCGCCTCCGGTGCGCCAGGCGCATGACGATCTTGCGCGCCATTTATTTCGCCTTCCTTGCGGCCTTTTCGGCCAGGTACTCGTTTTCCTTCAGGTAGAACAGCAAGTGCGCCTTGTTCCTGAACGCATTGCCTTTGACCATGTAATAGATCTTCTTGTAATCTGCTTTTTCTATCATCTTGTCGTCGCGGAGCGAGGCGAGCAGGCTGCGCATGCCGCGCACCTGCCTGATCCATACGCGCTTGGTCTTGGTGCGGGCGCCTTTGCGGCCCTTGCGGCTGCCGATGCCCTTGCGCAGGCCCTTCTTTTTCTGCCGCAGGCGCACGTTGGCGTCGGCCCTTGACGTGCCCTTCTTCTGCACCGCGTAAATGAGGCCTTTACCGATCAGCTGCCTAATATCCTCGCGGGTCAGCGCTTCATCAACCTGCTTGTCCTGGACGACGCGCACCCGGCTTAAGCCTACTTTCAGCAGCCTGGCCGCCACCCGTTTCTGCATGGTCAGTTGCATGTCAAACGTCACCGAAGTCCTTTAGTGTGTACTTGAAATCCTCATCCTTCTTGACTTCGCCCCTAATTTTTAGTATCTCTTTCGCCAGCAGCCAGAAGATCAGCGCCAGGCTCTTTTTTCCGTTGTTGTTGGCCGGGATGATCATGTCGATATTGCGTGCCGAATTGAAAGTGTTGCAGATCGCCATGACCGGTATGCGTTTTGCCGCCGCTTCCTTCACCGCCTGCTCGTCGACTAACGGGTCGACTACCATC
>JACQOC010000031.1 GCA_016202785.1 Candidatus Aenigmatarchaeota archaeon | reverse complement strand
GGCCAGCATCCTGACCGGCAAATCCCTGCTGGCCTTCGAAACCGAAGGCCGGGTAACGGACGTGGCGGTGAGCCGCAACGGGCTTGCCGTCTTGTGGACAATCGCCCAGGCCGGAAGGCGGAAGGCATTCGTCACCCGGCTGATGACCAACTATTCCGGCCTGATGAATACCGAGCCCTGCCCGTTCCCGCTCGGCGGCGAAGTGGCAGCTTTCGATGCCGTCTACCGCGGGAACGTTTTGCAGGCCGTTGCGTTCGCGGCGCAGGGCAACGGCGCCTGGCTGGTGAAATGCTGGCACATAACCGGTTTCAAGGAAAGCGCTAACCCGGCCACTTTGGGGCAATTCAGCGCAACCCCCCGGTTTATCGAGATCGGGGATGCGCATACCGTGGTTGTCGCTGCCGGGGTGGAAGCAAAAGCCCTGGCCGTCCCGCAGCGGAGCCGGTGAACAGTTAAGGGCCTGCCGCCAGCGGTGATGGCGGGCCCAGGTGAGAGGAAACGGTGAGGGGGCCCGGCCACCGCGGACGGCCGGAATTGCACTTTTTAAGGGGAAGGAGAGGGTCACAGTGACAAGAATGGTCAAGAGGAACACTTGTCTCATTGCCTTCGGGGCGGCGCTAATCCTTGGGGTTCTGGCAAGCATTGCTGCCACCAGCGCTTTGCAGCTGCCTAAGGTTGTGCTTAAGTGGGATGTGGGCGAAGATGGCCTGTTCTTCACTGTCGTCAACAACTCGCGCATGGCCATCGACGAGGTTGTCTTCGAATCCTGCCGTGCCGGACGTAACTGCGAGACACGTGGTTGGGAGCGCATGGAAGTGTGGGATGCTAACATCCTGCCTGGCAGGTCAGGCTCTTACCATATTGGCAAACCTGTGGATGATGTGATAGGAATCAGGGCCGTGTCCGGCACTGAGCGGGCGGAAATTGTGTATGTGGCGCAGCCCGTGCTGCGCCCGGATGGAGGGAAATGATGGAAATGACGAATAAGCCCACGGAATACACGGGCTCGACCCTGGAACAGTTCAAAGCATGGCTGGAGCAGAACCGCCAGTTCAATGTATTGGTCGGACGGAAATGGGTCGCGTGCAGCGACCTGCTCGGCTTCCTGCAAGCCTTGGCCGGCAAGACGCTGCTGGAAATCCTGTCGCATATCCTGGCGGCGGCCGAGGCCAATAAGGACAACCCCGGCTTTGTGAAAGTCGGGAAAAGCGACATGAACGCGAAAGGCCTGGTGCTGTTCTTGGTGCTCCAGGCCTGGAATTCGCTGGTGTCGGCCGGGGACGCCGCGCCAGTCTGTGAGCTCGTCAAGCAGCTGATGAAAGACGCAAAGCCGGGCAGCCCGCTGCACGGCGAAGGCCGGCACGCCATGGAGAAGCTTGGCTGCAAACCTGCGGCCAAATGATTGCACGAATGCATCGACGCTTGCCTACTAGCTATGAATAAAGGGAGATGATTGAAATGATGACAGAAGAAGAGCGGATAAAGATGAAAAACCTGTTAGTTCCGGCCCCGGGCTGGACAATCGGGGACATGCAAACTGGCCCGAACAACCTGATAATGTGGCTGGAAACCCTTAACGGGGAGACGGCCGTTTGGTTCGCCAAGCTGCCGTGCAAAATAGCGGACTTGCCGGAAGATTGGACGCCAGGCGGCGGGAAGGTGCATTCCATGCTGCCCTTGAAGTTCACGGGCCACAGCATCGAAATGTTCGACGCCCGCTTCGACAGCAGCGGCAAACTGGTAGCCATAGTGGTTTGCACCAAGCTAAAGAACGACTGGTGGTACATCCGCACCTGGCACGATGACGGAAAAGGCGGGATAGTTGGGCGCATCGCTAGCCAGAACTTCCGCCCCGGCCACTTAATATACTTTACCAACTTCGGCGCCAACGTTAGGGTCTATGTGGACGACGAAAAGGAAATCATTTACGGGCCCCAAATAGTGGGCGAGAAGGAGCTATTATGAAAAAATGGAATAACGGGACCGAAAAATGCGATGATGCTGTCGGCAGCAAGGCCAAGGCCATCGCGCTCCTGGCCGCGTTGCTGATTGCGTCGCTGCTGATAGCGGCAAAGGAGAGCGGCATGTTGTTCCCGCCGGCCGCCGGCACCGGAACTGCAGTAGTTGCCGAGGACCGGTGAGATATCGTGAGCGTTTATAGTGCGGCAATGACGTTGCTGTTTGCCCTTGCCACCGTCGGCTGCCTGGTGTTTCTGGGCCGGCTGTGGCGGCAAATGCGGGCGGCCAGGAGAATGATCTGGGCTGCCATCAAAGACAACTGGCGGGTCTGGGCCGGCGCGGCCGCCGCAGCCTTCGCCGCTGACTTTCTGATGACCTTGCTGCCTATTTTCGGCGTGCTGGAATTCCAGTTCCACTTGCACGCCGTGGTGGCAGGGGCCGGCGCGGCGGTCGGCGCGTGTTTAGGCGTGCTGGCCCGGCCGGGTCCTTAGCCGCGGACAGCAAATTTCAAGCAATAGGGCGCCGGGCGGCCTGCTGACAAGCAAACAGCGCTGCCCGGCGCCCGGAAGGGAACGTGTTATGGCCTCTAATGATGTCAGGAGATGGAAAGCCCGTATGGTCGTGCTGCGCAGCTGGCTGTCGTTCGCACTCGGCTTCGGCTGCTTGGTCCTGATATGGTACCTCGGTTACGTCTTGGTGGCCAGCCTGGCGCCTTCAGCGCTCGGCTACTTCAAGTGGGGCGCCATCCTGGCCGGTGCAATCGGCGCGGTCATGCTGGTGTTCAACGAGCCGATTGTGGCCAGGACGATGGGCTGCGTACGGGTGCGGGAGCGCTCGGACAACCCGAAACTCTGGGACGCGGTCAGGCGCGCCACGCCGTCTCTGGCTTTCTCGCGGGCGCGCATCTACGTCTGCCCGCAGGCCGGGATGAACGCATTCGCCTTCGGCTGGGGCGTGCCGCTGATGTCGGCGGTGTGCGCCACCGAAGGCATAATTAGTGGCCTGGACGATGATGAGCTGGCGGCGGTCATGGCCCATGAGATGGGCCACGTCATCAACAAGGACATCCTGGTGTCGATGGCCATGACGGTGAGCGTCATGATTATCGCTCTTACCGGATGGCTGTTGTTGCGGCTTACCCCATACTCTTCAGGCCGCCGTTCATCGTCAGACAAGAACGGCAGTTCGGCCATCCTTATCGCTTTGCTGGTCGGGGCCGTGTTCTACGTGCTGGGCCGGATCGTCGGCTTCTTCCTGCAGATGTTCGTGTCGCGCCAGAGGGAATATGCGGCGGACGCTACATCAGCTCGAATCATGGGCAGCCCGGAACCGCTGATTCGGGCCCTGGAAAAGATAAGCGGGAGAGCATCAATCGGCTCGACCGAGCACGGCGCTGCGCTGGGTTTCCTCTGCACCGCCGACCCGGAGCCGGACGACTTGATCAGCACCCATCCGACCATGGAAAACCGTATAGCATCTCTCCAGGGCCTGGGGCGGTGAAAGGAAAAATATGGACAATCTGAATCGTAATCTGGTCAGGCGCTGGCGCGTCGCAATTTTTGCGCTGGCCGTCGCTGGCGTTGCATGGTATGCCAGCTTTTCCATGACCATGGAAATGATGCCGTTGTTTGCCCTTGCACTGCCGGCGGGGGCGGCGTTAGGCGTGGCAGTTGGTGTCGTCGTCATTGCCATTTCTGGCCTTCTCTATGTTGAACGGCACCAGTTGCAGCCGGTACCAAGGAAGCAGATGGCCAATCTCCGACAGGCTATGAAAAGCGCTTCGCACCGTTTCAAGACCCCAGTGCCCTTCTTGTACCTGGCCGATCGCCCCGACCTGTTCGTCGCCAGCGTCATTGCCGTCCCGTTCCGGGCCAAAGTTATGGTTTCCCAGAAGGTGGGCGCGGCGCTGAACCAGGATGAGCTGGATGCCATTGCGGTGCACGAGGCCGCATACCTGGTCCACCGGGACTACTTGCTCGACTGGCTGTTGAATTCTGCCAAGGCGGCCGTGCTTGGCACCTTCGTCGCTTACGTCTTAGTCGTGTTAACGTATGTGACGGTAGCACCGGCACTGGCGATCGACGAGAAAACCTTCGCCTTTGGCGCCTTCGCCTGCGCCGTGCTGGCCGTTGGCTATTATGTGCTGGCGCGGGCGCACCAACGCGTCAAGGGCCTTAACGATGCCGCCGCCGACCTGTTCTGCGTCAAGAATGGGCATGGCCAGCAGCTAGCGAGCGTACTGGGCAAGCTCGGCGAGTCGGCTTACGGCGCTGCCCTCAACGAGCGGATTTTGAACCTCAAGCAAACTGTCAAGCAGGCCGGGAAGCGCCAAGGCGCCTGACCGGCATGTTGCAAAGTCTTCCGGCATATGTCGGGAGATCGCTGCTGTAACATAAGGAGATTTTCATGAATAAAAGAATGAAACTAAAAGAGATGACGGCCCTGCAAGTGCTGTTCCTTCTCATCAGGAACAGCTTCCCCCGGCAGATGACGTTATATCTGTCCATCAACCAACCGTCGCTAAGCCTGTTTGACGACCGCATCATCACCGTTGGCACGCCGATGCAGAGCGGATATGATGAGAACATGGAACAAATGTTGGCAAGGCTGAAAAGTCAATGCGTCTTGCCGAAAGAAGTCATGAAAAGAATGGAAGAAAGGACAGGTGAGGAGTTCGCCATCATCTGCCAAAAATTCTGTCCGGAAGGCATCAGCCCGGCTGCGCTTGTCCTGCTGGCCGAGCTGGGGCTGCGAATGGTGATAGCGCAGAACTTCGGCACCTGTAGGCAGGATCTCGTCAACTTTGGGATTTTGCCGCTGAACCCGGTGCACAATTTCGAAATAGAAGAATTCGGCGCCGAACGCAGCAGCACAGATTCCATCACATTCCATGCGGTGGAGCAGCAGCTGATGATGAGTGATTTGGGATTGGCGGATGGAGTGACATTGGTTTTCAACCATGACGGTGGGGCCAAGGAACTCCATTTCATCCATAACCTCAACCAATCCCAGATTGAGATCCTGCTGGCTGGTGGCCTGGCCAACTGGCTGGGCCAGCAGGTGTAGGCCGTAGCTTTGTGGGGATCCGCTGCCTGTAGGGGTGGGCGGCGGATCCGTGGCCTTCAGAATTTGGGAGGAACTATGAAAGGGACACGCGTGTTCCGCGCATTTCTTAAGACCGCTAGCGGCGGCCACATGAATGCGACCGGGGCGCTGATGATTATCGAGCTTCTGCAGCGGTTTGTGCAGGAGGAGAAACACGCCTCACTGAACTTGTACGGTCGCAACACCACTCTGATGCGCCTCGCTAAGGACGATGACGGCGTGCATCGAGTGATGGCCGGCAGCTGGCAGGATGTTGCCAGTGTCTACATTGCGTTGAATATCCTGCCTGACCAGCTGCGTGGGTCAGCGGACGATTCGACGTGCAAGCGGGCCGTTACCCATGCCCTGCGTACGTTCTTTTCCATCCAGGGAGGCGGTGAGCTACTGTTCAAGAACCGCAAACTGGATCGAGTGAGCGAGGACTTGGCAGTCATAGTCGTGCACGACAACGGGATTGTCGAAGCGCACACGTATGGCCGGGTTCGCTGAATGTGGAAGGGCTGGTGGGGAGCGTTGTTTTTTAGCGCTCCCTGCTTTTCCTTTTTGTTTTTACTGAAACTAAACTTAGTAGGAGTTGTTTCCGGCCGCTGCAGCAATAAAAAGGCTATTTAACCGCACCGCCCCATACTATTTGATATGCCAATGCCAGAAGCCATGAAGAAAGTGGACGAGACGGCTTGGGAGATCCCGACCAGCTACAAGGGCGGCATGAAGGTGCCGGCCAGGATCTATGGCACCAAGAAGCTGGTCGACGGCATGGATCCCGGCGTGTATGAGCAAGTGACGAACGTCGCCTGCCTCCCCGGCATCCAGCGCTACGCCTACTGTATGCCCGACGGCCATATCCCTACTGCTACGCAGTAAGGGAGGCGAATGGGGCTACGGTTTTCCGATCGGGGGCGTGGCGGCTTTCGACCTGGAGGAAGGCGTTATATCTCCCGGAGGAAAGTAACCACCCTCAATCGGGTTTGATATAAACTGCCTTCACCCTGAGTCGCGAGTGCTGAACCGCTTCGGCAGCTGGAAGACTATCCGAGAGCTGGAAAGCGGTTGGCAGAAGTTCCCGGTTTCCGTCGTAAACCTGAAGGTGAATGACTGCGCTTCGGCGAACATCGCCGTGCTCATGCGCAAAAAAGCGGACCATTTGTACCATATCCGAACCAAATCCGGGAAATACCTGCGAGCCAGCGGCGACCATCCGGTATACACTCCCGAAGGGATGAAGGACGCGTCGGATTTGAACGCCGGCGATGAGATAGTCACTTACCCATTTTCCGGCGTCGAGCACGAGGAGCCTTCCGCTGATACCATCGTGACCATAGATGACGTCGCTGCGCATTTGGACCGGATAGGAATTACGGACAGAGGCAATGCCAAGGCTCAGGTGCTCAGCCAGCTGAAGCGTTTGGGCATCCTCCCGTTGCGGTATGACTCGCCGCAGCTGCCGATCCTGATCAAAATAATGGGTTTTGTCTTCGGCGACGGCGTCCTTACGTTCTTGAAGAACCGCAAAGGCTTCGTGCATTTCTACGGGCAGGAGGAAGACCTCGAATCGATAAGGGATGACCTGCGCAGCATCGGCTTGACCGCACAAAATATCCATAAAAGAACGCGGAAGCATGAAATAAGGACGCAATATTCCTTGGTGAGGTTTGAAGCTGAAGAGAAACTGCTGCTGAAGAAATCGACCGGGTTCGCGGCCCTTTTGGCGATGTTGGGAGTGCCGGCCGGCCGGAAGACGCATGCGGCTTACCGCATGCCGGAGTGGCTGAAGAAAGCCAGGCTGTGGCAGAAAAGGCTGTTCCTGTCGGCTCTTTTCGGAGCTGAAATGTCCAAACCGAAGACCTTGAACCGGTATAATTTCTATTGCCCGCAGCTGAACATGAACAAGGCGCAGCACCTACTGGACAACGGCAACGCCTTTTTGGCCGACATACGCGACATGCTTGCGGAGTTCGGCGTCGACAGCAAAGCGCCGGTGCGTGTCGCCGGGAACGATTATCACGGCGTCCATGGCCCGACCAACAGCTTGAGGTTGTTGATTCTGTCAAATCCGGCAAATTTGATTAGGCTATACGAAAAAATCGGGTTCTCTTATAACCGAAAGAGGCAAAAACTAGCATGCCTGGCGATCGACTACTTGAGGCTCAAAGAAAGCGCAATAAACGCGAAAGACAGCGTCGTAGCCGGGCACGACGGGAACTTGCTCATCAAAAGGAGGGTGAACGCTAAGTTCATTTCCTTTGGTGAATTCGTCGCAACGAATTCCTTTGGCGACCATGGGCTGACCGTCGACCGGATAGAGGAGATAGAAAGGGCGCCTTATGACGGATATGTCTATGATTTCACTGTCAATCATAAGGACCACAACTTCATAGCCGATAACGTCGTCACCCACAACTGCGGCATGCGCCTCATCACCACCAACCTCACCTACGACCAAGTCAAGCCCAAGCTGCGGGAACTGGTCGACACCTTCTTCCGCAGCGTGCCGTCTGGGGTCGGCGCCAAGGGCTTCGTCAAGACCAGCAAGAGCCAGTTCGAGGAGATGATGACCACCGGTGTGAAGTGGTGCGTCGACAACGGCTACGGCTGGAAGGAAGACATAGAGCGGGTGGAGGAGTACGGCGTCATCAAAGGAGCTGATCCGGGCAAGGTCTCAAGCGAAGCCGTCTCCAGGGGCATCAACCAGCTGGGGACGTTAGGTTCCGGCAACCACTACCTGGAGATCCAGCACGTCCTGCCGGAACGGATCCATGACCCGGCCATCGCGGAGCAGTTCGGCATCTTCCCAAACCAGGTCGTTGTCATGGTGCACTGCGGCTCTCGAGGCTTTGGCCACCAGATCGCTACCGATTACTTGCGGGTGTTCGACAAGGTGATGCAGGAACATAAGATGGTAGTTAGAGACAGGGAGCTGGCCTGCGCGCCGTTCAGCACCCAGCAGGCCAGAGACTATTACGGCGCCATGGCCTGCGCCGCGAACATGGCGTTCGCCAACCGCCAGGTGATAGTGCATCGGATCCGGGAAGGTTTCGCGAAAGTGTTCGGCCAGCCGGCCGAGGACTTAGGCCTTAATATCGTGTATGACGTCGCGCATAACATCGCCAAGATCGAGGAGCACATGCTGGATGGCAAGCGCAAGAAGGTCATTGTCCATAGGAAAGGCTCGACCAGAAGCTTTGGTCCCGGCCATGAAGAACTAGCGCCGATGTTCCAGAAGACCGGGCAGCCGGTCATCCTTGGCGGCAGCATGGAGACCGGCAGCTATCTGTTGGTCGGCACGAAAAAGGCGGAGATGGACACGTTCGGCTCAACCGCGCACGGCTCCGGCCGCACCATGTCTAGGACCAGGGCCAAGCAGCTGGTGCGCGGCGACCAGCTGCAGCAGGACATGGAGAGGAAAGGCATCTACGTGAAGGCGGCCAGCATGCCCGGCCTTGCCGAGGAAGCGGGAATGGCGTACAAGGACATCGCGGACGTGGTCGAAGCGGTCGATAGAGCCGGCATCTCGAGAAAGGTTGTAGGCCTGCGGCCTATAGGTAACATCAAGGGCTGATCTATAGGCCAAGGCGGCTGTTCTGCGTTTTACTGGTGTCAAATTATTTTATAAGCTTTATAAATATCACCACTTAATAGTGGCCATGTTAGCCGATGATTTGCAACAACTGGATGACCAGTACAAGCG
>JACQOC010000041.1 GCA_016202785.1 Candidatus Aenigmatarchaeota archaeon | reverse complement strand
TTGCCAGGCGCTGCCGTTGTAGCGGAACAGCGCGACCGCTCCGGAGCCAAGCTGGTTCTCGGCCAGCCAGGAGGCCTGCACCACAAATCGGATGGCGGCGCTGGCGATGTTCGCGCTGGCCCCGGCTTTGATCTCCAGGTACCGGTACACCGTGCTGTTCAGCTCCGGCACCGCTTCCGGCTTAGCGGCATACTGCTGCACCGCTACATCCATTGCCTCCGTGTCGTTCTGGGCCGCCACGATTATTTGCCGGATGTCGCCGGAGTCGAAGCTGACCGTGCCAGAAGCCCCGGCCGCGATCTTATCCAAGCGCTTGGTAGTGCCTTCCGACACTACGGTTTCGGTCACCGTAGCTGGCGTGTCGGTGGTTGTGGTAGTGGAAGTGTTGGCCGCGGCATCCTGGCTCTTCTGCGCTGTTTGGCCGCTGCTGGTGCCGGAACTTGCGCCGGATGAGGCGCCGGAGGCGGCGGCCGAAATTGTGAAGTTGCTGCTGCACGCGGCGGCGACAAAATAGTCGCTTTCGTTGAAGCCGGCCACCATGACACGATAGCCGGTGGCGGCGGTTGACGGCAGGCAATTGGAACTGCCAGGCAGGCAGGAGTACGAAGTTTGGTTGACGTTGTCGGCCTTCATGGAAGTCCAGCCCAGCGTTTCACATCTACTGCTGTTGCCCGTGCCAGTTGCCGGGCAAGACGGGCCGCCGCCGATCGACGTGTAACACAGGCGGTAATGAACGACGCCATCGCTGGACCAGGAGAAGCTGACATTGCTGCCAGAAGCGTAGCTGCCGGACGGCGGGCTGCCGAACGTGATGCTGGGTAGCGCAGTCCTTACCAGAACGCTGACTAAAGAATTGTTGACGTTGCCGGCCGTATCAAACGTTTGGATGGAAAAGTTGTAGTCGGTCGAGCTGTTCAGGCCGGACATGTTGTAGCTGGTCACGCCACGGGTCAGGTTGGCGGCGTTGGTGCCGTTGCGGTACAGCATGGTGCCGTTGAAGTCCGCATTTGCCGGGTTGGTCCAGTTAAGCATGACCCAGTTGGCGGCTGTGGTTATGTTGGTGAAATTGGTGACCGCGGACGGCACGGCCGTATCGCGGGTAAAGGTCCGGTTGGCAGTAGCGAACGAGTAATTGCCAGCGGTGTCATATGCCAGGCAGTTCCACAAATACTGGCCGTCGGCCAGGCCAGACACGGTCAGGGTGGTGGAGTTGGCCGTGCCAGTCAAACCGGCGGTTTGGTTGGCATGCCAGGTGCCCGTGCTGTTTATGTACAAAGAAACGTTGGCGATGGCGTAATCGTCCGTGACTGAACAGTTGAAAGTGGCAGATGCCGAACTGGTATTGAAGCCGTCGACCGGCGAAGACAGCGTCACGTTCGGCGCGTCGTCCGCACTGACCGAAACGTTAAAGCGGCTGGAATTGCCGACGTTGCCAAGGCTGTCCGTGCAGCTCACCAGCCAGCTATGGTCGCCGTCCGGCATGGTCGCGTTCAGGCTGTTGGTAGCGGTTTTGCTGACCGCAGAGCTGCTGGAATTGGCCGTGCCGTCCAGGTGCAGCGTGCAGGAAGCCATGGCGACGCTGTCGCTGACGTTGTAGCTGAAGATGACGGTATGGCTGGCGTTCCAAGTGCTGAGGTTGGCCGGGGTAAGCAACGTCACGTTCGGGCCGGTGGTGTCCACGGTAACGGTGCGGTTGGGCGCAAAGGTGTAATTGCCAATGCTGTCATACGCCAGGCACGCCCAGATATAGGTGCCGTCAGCGATGCCGGCCACGGTGAAGTTGCTGGCATTGCCGGTCCCGGTGGCAGCGCTGCTCTGGTTGGCGTGCCAGCCGCTCGACCAGTTGCCGTACAGGCTCACATTGGCCAAACCGATGTCATCCGTAACCAGGCAGGCGAACACGATGCTGGCGTTGGAGCTGTTGTAGGCAGCGATGGGCGCCACATTCGTCGCATTCGGGAAGGCATCGCTGGCCGTGCTGTTGCTGGCATTGCCGCTGGCTGGGGAATAACCAACCGGGTTGTAGGCCCGCACAAAGTAGGTGTAGTTGGTAAGGGCCGTCAGGCCGACGTCAACATAGGATAGGGAAGTGTTGGACGCATTTCCTGCCGGGTTGCCGTTGCGGAACACCGTATATAGGGAAACCAGCCCCTGGCCGGCAGTCCAGCTGACGTTGATGGCCGTGGAATTGAGCGTGTCGGCTTGCAAGCTGCCCGGCGCGGTCGGCAGGCTGGCGACGGTAAAGTTGGCGTCCGCGCAGTCATAGGCTAGGCTGGCATTGCTGGCGTTTAGGGCGGTCACTTGCACGCGCACCGTGCTGCTGTTGACCATGGGCGTCGTCCAGGTGACGTTGCCGCTGGCCGGATGCTGGACGCAGAACCAATTGCTTTGGTTAGTGCAGCCGCTTTCCGCGAAGCCGGAGCAAGCTGCGGAACTGTCGGTGGTGTAGGACACGTGGAAATGGTCAATGCTGCCGGACGCGCTCCAGTTGATGGAAGTGTTGGCGCCAGCGGCTATGGCCTCGCCGCCGTTGGGAACCAGCACGGCCACGCTCTGCGCCAAAGCCATGCCTGGCAGCAGCAGTATGCTTGCCAGCAGCAGCACGAAAATTTTCACTGCATCACCGTCTACCTTATTGTAATGCATGCCTATCTTAATAAAACCGGCCAATATCAGGGCCTTGACAGCAGGCGCTTGATGGCCTGCACATCTTTGGCTATGCCTGCCTGAAGCTGCTGCCGGCTGGCGAAGCGCTTGTCGCCCCGCACGCGCGCCACCAGTTCGACCGCCACGGTCCGGCCGGCCATGCGGCCCAGCTGCGCGCTTATCACATACACCTCGATGGAGCGCGTGCCGCCGCGGAAGGTCGGCCGCCTGCCGATATATAAAGCGCCTTTATGCCATCCCGTGCCGTACCGGATCCAGCAAGCATAGATGCCTTCAGCCGGCACCAGCTGGCGCTTGCCGATGTCCAGGTTCAGAGTCGGAAAGCCGAGGCTGCGGCCGACGCCGTGGCCCTTGACCACCATGCCGATGAACAGTGGCCGGTAGCCGAGCCAACTTTCCGCCTTTGCTATGTCGCCGGCGGCCAAGGCGGCGCGGACGGCAGTGCTGGAAACAGCGCGGCCGGCAATTCTCGCGGTTTCGGCCACCAGCACCGCAAAGCCGTATTTGCGGCCCAAGCGCCTGAGCGTGGCCAGGTTGCCGCGCCTGCCTTTGCCGAACCTAAACTTGGCGCTGGCCACCACCACTTTGGCGCGCAGCCGTGCGACCAGCACGTCGGCCACAAATTGCTCCGGGCTATAATCGGCAACGTCCCTGAAGTCAACCACAATTGGCCGCGCACCTAGCTGGCCGATTAGCCGCAGCCTTGCGGGCAAGGGCAATAGCAACGGTTTGGCCTGCTGGCCGAAATGGCTGGCCGGCGGCGCGGCAAAGGTGAGCGCGAGCGGCTGCAGGCCGGCATGGCGCGCAGCGGCAACCGTCTGGCGTATTATCTTGCTATGTCCCTTATGCACGCCGTCAAACGTGCCGACGGTGACCGCAGCCGGCCGCCTAGTCCGGAACTGGCGCAAACGTGTGGCCATAACTGTGTATGGCCGGGCAGCTAAAATTGGCACGGCCGTGCTTATCAAGCAGCCGGCCAAATTAGGCTGGCAGGCAGCCGTCTGCCACCAACGTGGCGATCACCGGCGTCAGAAGCCCGGCTTTTCGTTCCAAGCGGCCTGCAATATCGACCGGGACTTGGCCATGACCGCTTTAAGGTCCTTTTCGGTCTTGCCCTCGAACCGGCACTTGATGTGCGGCGTGGTGTTGCTGGCCCGAACCAAAGCCCAGCCGTTGGGGAAACTGATGCGCGCGCCATCTATGCCGAGGAAGTCGTAACCGCCCTTGGCCAAAAAGTCAGCAAGCAGCTTTACCTTGGCAAACTTCCGCTCGTCCGGGCAGTCCAGCGCGATCTCCGGGCTGGTGCAGGCCTTGGGCAAGGAGCTGACATACTCGGCCAAATCATGCCTGGCGGCAATTTCCGCCAGCTTGACGCCGATGAAGAGGCCGTCGTCATACGGATAATATTCCAGCGGGAAGTACATGTGGCCGGTTATTTCTCCGCCAAAAACGGCGTCATGCCGGACCACTTCCTCCAGCACGTAGGCGTGGCCGGCCCGGGCCATGACCGGGTTGCCGCCAAAATTCCGGATGTCGTCGAGCAGGGCGGTGCTGGCGCGCACCTCCACGACCACATTGCCCTTGCGCTGTTGCAGGCAATGCCGGGCCAGCAGCATGAGCAGGCTGTCCGCTGGGACGATTCCGCCCTTGGCGTCGACCATGCCGATCCGGTCGCCGTCGCCATCAAACGCCAGGCCAATGTCCGCCTGCTCTTCCACCACGGCCTGCTGCAAGCCCTGCATATTGGCCGGGTCGTGCGGATCAGGCAGGTGGTTCGGATAGTCCGGGTCAAGCTCGGCATAGATGGTCAATGCCTCGCAGCCCAAGCGCCTGAACAACAGCTCGGGTATGCGGCCACACGCCCCGTTGCCGACGTCCAACACCAGCTTCAGCTTGCGCTCCAGGCTGGCCTTGCTGGCGACCAGCTCCAGGTAGTCAGTTAACACGCGCGCATTGCCCGGCATGGCCAGCATGCCACCGTTGCTGGCCGGGGCAAATTGCCTGGACCGGGCCAGCTCCAGCATTTTCTGGATGCCGGTCTCCCAGGTGATGGGAAAAGCGTTTTCCTTCTGCAGCTTGAAGCCGCTGTACTGTTTGGGGTTGTGGCTGCCGGTTACCTGTATCCCGCCGTCCAGCCGGTAATGGGCGATGGCAAAGTACAGCAAAGGTGTTGGCACCAAGCCGATGTCGGCCACTTGCTTGCCTGATTCCAGCAGGCCGGCCAACAGCCTTGGCTGCAACGCCTGGCTGTTGCGGCGCCCGTCATGGCCGACGGCAATCCTGCTGCCCGGCAGGATGCTGCCATACGCCCGGCCGACCAGGTAAGCTGCTGGCTCGTCCAGTTCCGCCGGGTAAATGCCGCGGATATCGTACGCGCGGAAAATGGTGTCCTTCATGATAGCTCTTTGCCGCCGTCCTATATGAATGGCTATTGGCTGAATTCCGCAACCGCCTGCCGCACCTGGCCGTGGCCGGCGCGCCGCAGGCTGGCCTTCGCATAGTCCGGCAGCAGGCGGGCTAGCCTGGGCTCCAAATAACGGCTGTCGCCGAGCACGATCAGGGCCCGGTCGCTCTTGCTGCGCAACGCCCGTCCCATGGCCTGGGCTGCCCGACGCATGGCCGGCACCACGTAGCCAAGGTAATCGCCGTCCCGGCCATAGAGCTTGCGGAAATAGTCTAGGTAGAGCTGCGTCCGCGTGCCAATGCGCTCGAACGGCAGGCCAGCGAGAAAGATCCCTTCCAGCTCCTGCCCTGGAAAGTCTGCCCCTTCCGCAAACCGGCCGGCCATGGACGCGCAGAGTATGGCCTTCTTGCGCTTGCCGGCGTGCGCCTTGAAATGATCGAGCATGGCCTTGCCTTCGTCGCCAGCCATGCCCGGCCGCTCTTCAAAAATCGCTTTGCCACTGGCCGACAAGGTGTCGCGCAGGCCGGCATTAAGCAACTCCTGCTGGATGCGGTAGCTACCGGAGAAGACGGCCAGGTTGGCGTCCAGCGTGCCGAACTGGCCGATGGCATGCACATATTTGCCGGCCATGTCCGCGCCAAGCTGCTGGCCCTTGGTGGTCAGGTCGTCCAGCGCCAGGCACATCACCTTGTCCGGATCAAATGCGGACGGGAAGTCGACTGCCGCGTATGAATCCAGGCCGGCCAAGCGGGCGAAAGCGTCCAGCGGCTGCAGGGTGCCGGACATGAACACGCAAGACTGGAAGCCGTCCCAGACGGTGCCGAGGGTAGCGGCCAGGCGCATGTCCCACACCTCCAGTTCCAGGCCGACGGGCGTTAAGGCGGCGATGGCCGCGATGCCTGCTTGGCCGCGGGTGTCCAGCAAGGCGACCAGGAACTGGGCCAAGTGGTGCAGGGATGAATGCGGGCTCCGGCCTTCGGCCAGCTGCTTGCGGCGCACCGCATCGCCGGCCGCCTGGACCGCAGCAAATGCTATTTCGTGGTCCTGCGCCGGCAGCGCGGCAAGCAGCTGGCTGCGGTCGAACGGCTGGTCAACGATGCCATTACGGGCCATGGCGCTTTCCAAGTCACGCAGCTGCCGGATGATGGCCGAAACGAGCTGGCGCAGCTGCTGGGCGGCCATGCCGTCCAGCTCGCGCAACGCCGACTTGGCGGTGTTGGCCGTTATCTTTACCGAATTGAGGCCGGACAGCTGCTGCAGGTTGTGCGCCTCGTCGATCACCGCGACCGCCGGCTTATGCGGCTCCGGCAAACCGCCGATCAGATAGTTGTAACTCAACGCGACCAGCGCCGCATCATTGGCCAAGCGCTGCTGCAGGTAGTAGGGGCAAACGTTCATGCGCTTGCCGATCGCCAGCACTTCCGAGTAAAGCAATGGCTGGTCGCGCAGCCTGCTGGTGTCAGCCTTTTCTAGGTTGCGGTAGTAGCTGCAAGTGGCCTTCTTCTCCTTGCACAGGAAGGCGACCGCGCCATGGCTCTGGTCGGCGCCAAGGTCCTGGGCCAGCAGGCACATGTCTTTTTTGCCGCGGTAGGAGAGGCCGAACAGGTTGGTATTGTGTTTCTTGTTGATGGCCTTCAGCTCTTCCACCGGCCGGTCGGTTTCGTTGCCGGTCCTTACCGCCCAGACGATTTTCTGGCCGTGTTCGGCCAGCGGCAGGAGCGCGGCCAGCACCGCTGCGGTTTTGCCGAAGCCAGTCGCTGCCTGCACGCACAAGTGCTGCTTGCCGGCATGCCGTTCAACCGCTGCCATCAGCTCCTGCTGCTGCTTGCTCGGCCGGTAGGGGAAATGCCGCATGCAAACCAGAACGGTTTATTATTGGCGGTCCATTACATATAATAGAGTCGCATGCCGGCCGCCACCGACAGGTTTATGCTGTTCCTGCTACCGTTCTTGGCCGCAAGCGCCGGTGTGGCGCGGGGCCAGCAAAGCCTGCCGGACCCGGTTTCTACCATCGGCACGGTTTCGTTCCTAAGCATCCTGATAATCGCCATTTCCATCGCCCTGAAGGAACGGCTCGGCGAGCAACTGAAAAAAGTGTTTTTCATCGTCATCGCTGCCACGGTCAGCCTGTCTACTATCTACTTGGGCTGGGCGACGGTAACGGGCAACATGGCGTCAGCCACCCAAGGCCCGGTCCATTGGCACGCAGATTTCGAAATTTGGGTGTGCGGGCAGAGCGTGCAGCTGCCCGGCCCGACCAATTTGGAGAACCGGGTTGGCACGCCGCTATTGCACCACCACAACGAAGGATCACCGGCCGGCCGGCCGGGCGTATACCGCATCCATGTCGAGGGCGTAGTCAAGGAGTTGCAGGACGTCAGCCTAGGCCGCTTTTTCGAGGCGATCGGCGGGTCGCTGACGAAAACTGCCATCGGCATACCGCAGGCTGACGGCAGCATGGCGGTGTACCGCAATGGCGACGCCTGCCCGGACGGCAGCGTCGGCGCGCTTGGCGTGTATGTCAACAATCAACTGAGCCAAGCGATGGATGGTTATGTCATCCAGCCCTATTCTAACGTGCCGCCGGGCGACTACATCAAGATAGTTTTTGGCGGGAGGGATTATGGTTGAAGCGAGCTTGCCGGCCATCGGCCTGGTTACTGTAACGGCCGCCATTGATTCCATCAACCCGTGCGCCATCGGCGTGCTGATCCTGCTCATTTCCACTTTGCTGGCCGGGGCAAAATCCAAGGGCAAGCTGCTGCGCATCGGCCTGATGTACATAGCTGCGGTCTACCTTGCCTACTTTTCTGCCGGCCTGGGCCTGGTGCTGGTGTTCAGCTCGATACCGCTGATCATTGCGGAATACATTTCCATTGCCGTTGGCATGGCCATCGTGCTGCTGGGGCTGGTCGAAATCAAGGACTTCTACTGGTACGGGAAAGGCTTCAGTTTAGCCATCAGCCCGGAGCGCGCCAAGCAGATCCACGGCTACACGCAGCGCATCACCATACCGGGCGTCATCTTTCTCGGCGTGTTCGTCGCGCTG
>JACQOC010000027.1 GCA_016202785.1 Candidatus Aenigmatarchaeota archaeon | reverse complement strand
GGCCGGCGTAGACAGCACGGTTCTGGGCCTGCCAGCCAATTTCTTCATAGATATAGGGCTGCCGCTGTTCATAGCCTTGGCCAATGTGGCGTTCGTAGCTTTCATCCATTTCACCCGGCCGGATTTCTGAGCCAGCGGGAAAGCATTAGAGCTTGCATGCCAATCTCTGTTATGCACGATTGCGTGAGGGCCGCCATGCAGGCCAATGGCATCGAAAGCCTGAACCCGGCGCAGCAACTGGCCGTCGATGCAGGGTTGGTAGGCAACAGCATGGTAGTCGCCACCCCGACCGCAAGCGGCAAGACCCTGCTTGCCGAAATAGCCATATTGCAGGCCCTTGCTGAACGCAGAAAAGCGCTGTATATAGTTCCACTTCGCGCCCTGGCCCGGGAAAAATATGACGAATTCCGGCAGAAATACCCAGACTGGAAATTGGCGATCAGCATTGGGGATTTCGATTCAGCAGACACCTGGCTTGACGCATATGAAGTGCTGGTGATGACCAGCGAGAAGCTGGATTCCATCATGCGGCATGGGGCGGCATGGCTGGAGCAGGTCGGCCTGGTGGTTGCCGACGAGGTGCATTTGCTGGACGACCTGGGCCGCGGCCCGACCATGGAAATCGTGCTTACCAAGCTGCGCATGGTGGCAAACCCCAAAGTGCTGGCCCTGTCAGCCACGATACGGAATTACGAAGAGCTGGCCGACTGGCTGGCCGCCAAGCGCGTCAAGAGCGATTACCGGCCGGTGAAATTGGAGAAAGGCGTCTGCCATGCCGGCAGGGTCACCTTTGAAAAGCATAGCATTGACTTGGACAAGGACCGGCCGCACCTTTCCGAGCTGGTGGAGATGACATTGCAGATGGGCAAGCAGGCCTTGATATTCATTTCCACCCGCAAGGGCGCGGAGGCCAGCGCGGAAAAGCTGGCCCACGTGGTAGGCAATCACGGAAAGAGCGGGAGCAACGATGCGTTGGCGGCCGAAGCGCTGCAAGCCCTTGATACCCCGACCAAACAATGTGAGAAGCTGGCCAAGTGCCTGAAGCAGGGCATCGCTTTCCACCACGCCGGGCTGGCCGACCAGCAAAGGAAACTGATCGAAGACGGTTTCCGCGCTGGCAAGATAAAGGTCGTCTGCGCCACGCCCACATTGGCGGCCGGGCTGAACCTGCCGGCATATCGGGTCATAATCAGAGATTTGAAGCGCTTCTATGCGATCAAGGGCATGGACTACCTTTCCGTCCTGGAGGTGCAGCAGATGATGGGCCGGGCCGGGCGGCCCAAATATGACACGGAAGGGCAGGCCATACTGATCGCAAAGAATGACGCTGAAGCAACCCATGCCATGGAACGGTATGTGCATGGCGAGCCGGAAGACGTCATATCAAAGCTGGGCGTGGAGCGCGTGCTGCGCATCCATATCTTAGGGCTGATAGCGAGTGGCCTTACTGACAGCCGGGATAAGTTGTTCGGCTTCTTTGCCAGGACGTTTTATGCCCATCACCACGGCGACTTGTCAAGGATCAACGGCCGCATCGAGGAGGAAATTGATTTTCTGGCACAGGCCGGCTTTATCGATGGGCAAACAAGTGACGGCTTTGCCACCGCCGCTTCAAGAAAGGTGGCCGGCAAGCAGCTCAAGGCCACCAAACTGGGGAAAAGGGTAAGCGAGCTATACATTGATCCGGAAACCGCAAAGAAATTCCTCGACAAGCTGGAACAGACCGGCGGCAAAAGCAGGGATGTGATGCTGGCGCACCTGCTGACCTTTGCCTTGGAGGCCCGGCCGCTGCTCTCGCTGCGCAAGAAGGATATAGAAACGGTTGAAGACTTCGTGTTTTCCAACCATCGCGACCTGGTCGGCCCGTTCCTGGAGCCGTATGACTCCGACTATGAAGAGTCAATGCGTTCTTTCAAGACTGCATTGATGCTGCTCAAATGGGTGGACGAATGGAAAGAGGATAGGTTGCTGGATGAGTTCGGCGTGGCGCCAGGGGAATTGCGCGCCCGGCTGGACATAGCGGACTGGCTACTGTACGCACTGCAGGAGATTGCCTTGCTGGCCGGCAAGCTGGACGTCATACGGGACGTGAAGAAGCTCCGCATCCGGCTGCGGTACGGGATACGGGAGGAGCTTTTGCCGCTGGTCCGGCTCAAGGGCGTCGGCCGGGCCAGGGCCAGGGCGTTATTTTCTGCCGGCTTGCGCAGCCTTGCCGACCTTCGTTCTGTGCCGCACGACAGCCTGGCCCGTCTGGTTGGCACCAAGACCGCGGAAAGCATAAAGGCGCAGCTTGGCGAGCCAG